>CALMIW010000658.1 GCA_937864275.1 uncultured Dehalococcoidia bacterium | reverse complement strand
TCCTGGATGCGATCCTCGGCCTGGTTTTGACGCACAAGGCCTCGCAACGGGAGTTCCCGGTACAGTACGACCTCCGTCGCCTCCTGCTGCTCGCGCTGCTTTCCACGGCCTTCTACGTCGCATCACTGCCGGCAATGCTGCTCTCCCCGGCCGCCTCGATTGCCGCGAAGGGTGCCTTGTTCCTCCTGTTCGCCGTCGCGGTACTCTCCACGCCCGTCCTGGACTCCGGAGAGAGGCAGTGGCTGGGAGACCGCTGGCGTCGCTGGCGGGCCGCTGCGGCACCCCACTCGAGCTGAGACGGACCGATGTTCTTCCGCCTCCTCCCGTTCTGGCTCTGGCTCGTGGCTCTGTTCATCGCGCCGCAGCTGTGGGTCAAATCGATCCTGAACTGGTCGGTCGACCTGTTCATCTATCCTTTCTGGCTACTCGTCCTGGCCATGCGACGGCAGCTTGGCACGTTCTTCTCGATCACCGTCCAGGACAAGTTCTTCCTGCTGATGATCGTCTGGATGATCCTGAGCTGGATCACGAATGATCCACCCGCGGCGACTCCGACGATCCTGCTGAACTACGTCAAGTGGTACGTGCTCTTCAGGCTCGTGATTGCGACCGTCGATACCCCTCAGGCCCTGCGCCACGCAGGGATCGCAATCATCGTGGTGGCGGGCATCGTGGCGATTCAGGCGATCGACCACATCAACAGCCCACAAGGGATCGGATGGGCGGGGCAATCGTTCGCGTGGGTGGACCCCAGCGCCCAGGAACTCGGTATCGATGCGCGCACCCGATGGGTCGGGATATTCGACGGACCCGGTGTCTTTTGCGTCATGTTCACGGTCGCCCTGCCCTTCGCCCTTCAGTACCTCGCGGGCGCCTACCCGTTCTGGAAGCGGCTGCTCGCGCTGGTCCTGCTGGCGCCGCTCTTCCTTTACGCGATCTACACCACCGGATCGCGTGGCGGCTTCCTCACCACGCTCGCCATCGGAGGCGGCTGGGTGGTGAGCCGGTACAAGATCAGCTTCAACAAGCTCTTGTTCATGGGCATCGGCGGCGCCGTCTTCATGGTGCTGGGACCCGCCTATCTCACGAGCACCACGGACAGCAGCCGCTCGGCGCAGAACCGCGTGAACATGTGGATCGAGGGGCTGGAGATGGTCCAGTACAACCCGATTTTCGGCATCGGCAAGGGTAACTTCGGCCCTTATACCGGACGTCTCATCGCCCACAACTCCGGCATCGAGATCATGGGTGAGATGGGAATGGTCGGGCTCTTCATCTGGGTCGGCCTGATCTACTTCGGACTTCGGAGCGTCGTCACCCGCTTCCTCGAGTCGACGGATGCCCGGGAGCGCGAGCTCCTGATCGCACTGGGGCTCGCCATTCTCGGGTATCTGGTCAGCTCGCTGTTCGTCACGCTCGAGTACGAGACCTGGTACGTTCTGCTCGCCCTGGCAGGAGCGGTGACCAGATGGACGAAGACACCCCACGTTCCCGATCGTCGGGACCTGTTCGTGATCGGCGCGATCTCGGTGGGGTACTTCGCACTGATCAAGGCATTCGCGATGATCTACTGATGTGCCAGCTTCCCACCGTGTAGCGGATGCCAAACGCATTCTTGATGGCTTCGAGCCCGTCGGTATCCGTGGTGATGCCGACGTACAACTACGGCCGCTTCCTCGCCCGCGCACTCGATAGCGTACTCGGCCAGACCTACTCCCCTGCCGAGGTCATCGT
>CALMIW010000657.1 GCA_937864275.1 uncultured Dehalococcoidia bacterium | reverse complement strand
TGAAACCGGTCGCGGCGGGTTCGAGGCAAGGCCCCCTACGTTGACGGTAACGGTCAGAGGAATCGTCCACGACGTGGAGCCGTCCGCGTTCAGGGAGGGATTCCCGAAGGGCCCTGTATAGCCTCTCGGCGTACTACCCTGCGATGAACCGGCGAGACATTCAGGCCCTGGAGGCTCGGTTTCGAAGATCTCGTTGCGCAGTAGCCTCGCATTGGAGTCCAGCACTTGAGCCTTGATGTGAGCGACAACCCGGCTGATCCGAGTGCCCTCATTAGCTGTCCATGCAATCCGGTGCTCCCCCATCCAGTCTGCCCAGGGGTGTCCGTCCACCGCCAGGATTCGCCCTTGCGCATCGCGCTTCGGCACTCCTGCGTGATGCAGGGCCACAACTTCCCACTGGTCGTTGAAGACCGGAGCACCCGATGACCCTGGGGCCGTATCCGTCCGATAGTGGAGAAACTGCTCCAACTCGTCGACAACCTGATTCTCGCGCAGGGCCAGTTGCTTGGGCTCTCCATTGGGATGTTGGATGATATTCACCCACTCGCCGACAATGACCTTACCCTGCTCCTCTATCAGCCGCAGCCATCCGTGCTCACCGAATGCAGTCTCTGGATCGACCGCAATAACCGTGTAGTCCAGCACGGGATCGGTTAGGAAGAAGACCTGCGGTGCGAAGCGAACCCATGTCGAGGGTTTCATCGAGCCGTCAAAGCCCGCCTCGAAGCTCAATTCGGCCCGGCTGTGCGCTGCTTCCACCTTGTCGGCCAGCACGTGGTTGTTGGTCAGCATGAGACGGGGAGAGATCATGAAGCCCGTGCCATAGCCCAAGACTGCTCCGCGCGGAGAATGAATGTGTACGCGGCTCACGGCCCTCGCCACCCAAGCGCCGAGTTCCAGGAAACGCACGCCAATAAGATCGCTCGCACCGAGCACCCGCTCTAGGATGACGGAGTCAGGAGGACGCGCAGCGTAGGTGGGTGGGCGCACCGCCCGGCTCCTGATTACTTCCGACGCCAGACTCGGATCAGCGTTGAGACGGGCAAGACGTCGTTCAACGAGAGCAATCGGATTCGCTTCGAACATGCGACCTGCCTCAAGCAGGCGTTCCTTCTCCTCGCGCTCAGCCGCCTGCTG
>CALMIW010000656.1 GCA_937864275.1 uncultured Dehalococcoidia bacterium | reverse complement strand
GCGTGCGCATTCAGGACGACGTTTGGGTCGGTCCGGCCGTTGCACATGCCGGGGTGCTGGTGCTCTTCTGCCAGGGCGACCGAGGCGGAGGAACCCGGCCCCATCCACACGACACCCGCGATCAGGCCGAGGATTGCGGCCAGTGCTGCGATGCTCGTCTTCATGGTGGTACTACTTTCGTTGGCGATTCGATCCGGAGTCGCCGGACGTTGCCGGCGACTCTCGGGCCGTTGGTTGGATTAGTTGTTGGGCTTCCCGCCGCCCTTGCCGCCGCCGCCGCCGCGCCCGGCTGAGAGCGCGACATTCACTTTCAACGACACGGTGTTGGTAGTCCAGGTACCGGCGTCGGCGCCGGTGATGGTGACGTCCGGCAAAGTGACGGTGATGGTGTATTCGCCTGCGAGCGGCTTCTGCCAGTTATAGCCGTAGACGACTCGGCCCGTGGAGTTGATCTCCGCCGTGAAGTTGCCGTCGTAGGCGACGAACCCGTCTGTCCTCTCGATGTGAAGGTGGGCGACGGCAGTCCAGACGCGCACTTCTGTCATGGGCACTGCCACCCCATCGGTGCCGTAGGTGGCATAGCGGTCGAGCAGTTCAGGGGTGAGCTTGATGACGTTGAACCCGTCCATCGGGGCAACATCCGGAGCCAGGAGGCCAAGTTCGACGCGGATGGGGGTCCGCTGCTTCAGCGGGGCGCTCGTCAGGTTATCGCCCCATGCGGCCGCAACTGACATCGTTCCGGGCAGGGCGGTGTCGCAGTCGGCCTGCCAGACTGCCTCACCCTGAACGAAGTAATCAGGGAATTCGACCGACTCGTCCAGCGGATCCGGGACGAGGGTGTTGTCGAGAGCGTCGCAGACCGGGCCAGCCAGCCCGACGCTCGGGACAAAGATTGCCGGGACGGAGAGGTTGTTGGCTGCTTCCTCTCCCGTTGGGGGGGCGCCGCCTCCGCCCCCTCCGTTGCCGCTACCTGGGGCCTTTCGCCGCGGCAGATGAGGCCAGCAGGCCTACCGCCAGGGCGGTGCCGAGTGTTAATAGGAGCCTTCGTTTCATGACGTGTCCTCTTTCCCTAACTGCCGCTCCCGCGCTCTGGGGGCGTTCCGTGCGTGGCGAAACGGTCGTCGACCGGCCAGCTCAGCGGTCTCCATGCTCTACCTATGCCACGGGGTCAAGAAGGCCATTCGGTACCCGGTTTCAGGATCGAACGGCCGTGCTTCGGAGATACCCGCGGGGGGTATCATCGAGCAGATTTGCGGCGGAGGCCGGCGTTGGGCTCCACGGACGCGCGCTTGAAGAAGCTCCCCGCCTCCGACATAGTCAGCGCGGGCCACGGCGCCGGTCGGATTCGTCCGATACCTGTGCGCCGCGTTCGAACTGCGGCGGATCACGGAGGCTTCGATGAGTACGCTCGCCGGACCCCAGGAGCACGTCGACCTGAGCGCCGAACTGGAGCGGCGGGGCGTTTCCCGCAGGAGCTTCTTGAAGTTCTGCGCCACCATGAGCGGGGTGCTGGCGCTGCCCCCGCGCTACGCCCACCTCATCGCCGCCGCGCTCCAAACGTCGCCACGTATCCCGGTCATCTGGCTCAACGGCCAGGACTGCGCCGGCAACACGGAAGCGCTCCTTCGAGCCAACAAGCCGACCGTGGCCGAGGTCATCCTCGATACCCTTTCGCTCGATTACTCCGAAGTGCTGATGGCGGCGGCCGGCACGCAGGCCGAGGCCGCCCGCGCGGCCACGATGGCGAAGTACCCCAACGGGTACATCGCCGTCGTCGAGGGTTCGATCCCCCTGGCCGATGGCGGCGTCTACTGCACCGTCGGCGGGCGCGCGTTCGCGGAGACCGTGAAGGAAGTCTGCGCCGGCGCGCTGGGCGTCATCGCGGTCGGCAGTTGCGCGTTCGATGGCGGCATCCCCGCCGCCCGCGGCGGCATCACCGGGGCGGTCGGGGTCTCCGGCTTCATCAAGGACAAGAAGGTCATCAACCTCTCCGGCTGCCCGATGAACCCGGAGAACCTGACGGCGACGATCGTCCAGTACCTGACGCTCAAGGAGTTCCCTGCAACCGACGCGCTCGGCCGGCCGCTCTTCGCCTACGGCGATACGGTCCACGAGCGCT
>CALMIW010000655.1 GCA_937864275.1 uncultured Dehalococcoidia bacterium | reverse complement strand
GGGGCGCATTCGGGCAGGCCGAAGCGGCGGAGGAGCGTCTGCTGGCGGGAGAGGTCGTCGTCGCTGAGCAGCCCCAGTTCGTTCGCGATGAGGCCGGCGGCGCGCATCCCGACGCTGATGGCCTCGCCGTGCAGGTACGCAGAGAAGCCGGTGACGGCCTCGATGGCGTGCCCGACGGTGTGGCCGTAGTTCAGCAGCGTCCGGCGGCCGGATTCGCGCTCGTCGTCCGAGACGACCTCGGCTTTGATGGCCACGCTGCGCGCGATGAGCTCCGCCGACATCATCGGCGGGCCTTCGACTGACGCGTCCTCCAGGTCCCGGAAGAGGCGCTCATCGAGGATGAGCCCGTGCTTGATGAGTTCGGCCCAGCCGTTGCGCAGGTGACGCTCGGGCAGGGAGCGGAGGACCATCGGGTCGATGAGCACCGCTCGAGGCTGGGCGAAAGCGCCGATCATGTTCTTGCCGCGGGGATGGTCGACGCCGGTCTTGCCGCCGATGGCGGCATCGGCCATGGCGAGCAGCGAGGTCGGCACATGGACGAAGTCGAGCCCGCGGAGGCAGGTGGCAGCGGCGAATCCGGCGAGGTCGGTGACGACGCCACCGCCGACGCACACGACGAAATCTGAACGCTCCACGCGGTTGCCGATGAGCCAGTCGTACACGAGCTCGACGGTGGCAAGCGTCTTGTGGTCTTCGCCGGCGGGTATCTGGAAAGTGCGAGCCTCGTAGCCGGACTGTTCGAGGCTGGCAGCCGCACGGGCCGCGAAGAGCGGACCGACGGCGGTATCGGAGACGACAAAGGCGCGGCCCTTGAGGCCGGCATCGCGACAGGCATCGCCGAGCGCATCGAAGCAGCCGTCGGAAACGATGACCGGGTAGAGGGCGGTGGGCGTGCGGACGATGGCGGCCGGCTCGAGGGTGGCCGAAGGGTGATGCAACTCGTGCTCGGTGCGGCCGTACAGGCGCTCGCCCTGGGCTACCGGGTTCCGGGCCCATTCGAGCCAGAGGTTGAAAATCTCGGAAGCGACGAGCTGGGGCGAGAGGTCGTCCACGTCGATCGCGGCGTCAGCGGCCTGGTAGAGGTCCCTGCGCGCCTGCAGAAGCGCTTCGAGGCGGCCTCGCGCGTCGCCCGCGAGGAGCGGCCGCTCCGACGTTGCCGGGTCCTGTGCGAGCCGGTGTGGGGCCTCTTCCGGGCTGACTGAGAGCCAGACAACGAAACCTTCGCCCATCAGGGCGCGCGTTTCCGCGGCGGTGACCGCACCGCCGCCCGTGGCGATGACGATGGGCTCGCGCTGAGCCAGGCCCCGGATCGCCTCCAGTTCGTGCTTTCGGAACGCCTCTTCACCCTCCTGGGCGAAGATGTCCGTGACCTTCTTGCCGGTCGCCTTCTCGATTTCGTCGTCGGAATCGGCGAAGTGCCAGCCGAGGCGCTGCGCGAGCAACCGTCCGGAGGTGGATTTGCCGCCGCCGGAGAGCCCTATCAGGAAGATGCGCTGGGGGACCATCAGTCCCTTCGGGCTCGCGGCCCGATGGTCGTGAGGTAGTGCTCGTAATTGGCACGAGACTCCGAGAGTGTGTCGCCGCCGAATTTCTCCATCCAGGCGTCGGCGAGGACGATGGCGACCATGGCCTCGGCGACGACGCCACCGGCGGGGACGACACAAACGTCGCTTCGCTCGTAGTGAGCCAGCACCTCCTCGCCGGTGTCGAGGTCCACCGAGGGGAGCGGGTGGGCGAGTGTGGGGATCGGCTTGATGGCCGCGCGGACGACGATTTCCTCGCCGGTGCTGATGCCGCCTTCGATGCCGCCGTGGTTGTTCGTCTTGTGGCGCCAGGCCTGCCCGCGCCATTCGGCGAGCGGGAGGATGACGTCGTGAACCTGGGAGCCGCGCATCTCCGTCGAAGCGAATCCCAGGCCGAAGCCCACCGCCTTGAAGGCGTTGATGCTGCAGATGGCCTGGGCGATGCGGCCATCGAGCTTGCGATCCCAGTGGACGTGGGAGCCGAGTCCGAGGGGGACGCCGCTGACGCGGACCTCGACTTCGCCGCCCACCGTGTCGCCGTCGGGCTTGGCCGCGTTGATGGCGTCGATCATCCGTTGCCCGGACGCGGCATCGGCGCAGCGCACAGGGTCGGCTTCGACGGCCGCCCAGTCGATAGTCTCTGGCACCTCGGCGTGGACGCCGCCGATGGAGATGGTGTGGCTGTTGAAGGCAACGCCGAACTCAGCGAGGAGCCGCTTGGCGACAGCGCCGACGGCCACCCGTGCGGTCGTCTCGCGGGCGCTGGCGCGCTCCAGAACGTTTCGGACGTCATCGAAGCCGTACTTGATGGCTCCGGGCATGTCGGCGTGGCCCGGGCGAAGCCGGGTGACCCGCTCGATCTCCGTCTCGACCGGCTCGACCGCCATCTTCTCGGTCCAGTTCACCCAGTCGCGGTTCTGAACCCACATGGAGACGGGCGAGCCGAGGGGGTAGCCGTGGCGGACCCCGCCGGTTATCTCGGCGTGGTCCTTCTCGATCTTCATCCGGCCGCCGCGGCCGTAGCCGCCCTGGCGACGGGCAAGGTCCGGCGAGATGTCGCTTTCGGCCAGGGGCAGGCCGGAAGGCAGGCCTTCGATCACCATCGTCAGGCCCTTGCCGTGGCTTTCGCCGGCGGTGAGGAAACGGAACTGTCCCAAGCGCGCTAGCCCTCCCTTCGCTCGAGCGAGGCTGCAAAGTCCGCCGCCGCCTGTTCGGTAGGGCGCGGCGGATCGCCGGGCACCGGGGGCAGTTCAATCGCGACAGGCTGGCCGTTTGGCGCTCGCTGGTAGGCGGCCGCGAACCGGCCGAGGATTTCTTCGGGTGTCAGGGCTTCCCAGGTCATCTCGTCGGCGGTCGCCCGGTCGCCAGTCACCGTGAGGATCGGCAACTGCTCCGGCGTCCCATCGGCTCCGGTGAAAGTGGAGTACACATCGACGCGGACGTAGCCGAGCCGAAGGTTGGGCACATCGTACATGATCATGTCGAGAAGCCTGGCGGCGAGAGCGATGGCCTCATCGAGGGCGGAAGTCACCTGGACGCGGGCGGCGCCTTCGGCCCGGAATTCGCCCTGGGCGGAGGTCGATATCGTGACGCCGTTAGATTCGACGGCCATCAACTGAGCAGACTGAACGCCCGCCCAGAGGTTCGCGGCGGTGCCCCGCGGGGGCCGTCCGCGGCGCCAGGTCGCGAGCGCTTCTTCGACGAGCGCGGCGACGATGTCGGTGTCGCCCGAGTCGACTCTCCGGCGCCAGGCCCGGTGCTGGAACATCTCGGTCGAGACGGCCCAGCCGACACCGAGGAAGACGACCAGGAAGAGGATGATCCCGATGGCGATCACGGGTGTTGCTCCCGGAGGCGCCGGCGTGCGGCATCGAACATGACCTCGACCGGCGCGGGCACGCCAGTCCAGAGCTCGAAGGCGAGCGCCCCCTGGTAGATGAGCATGGGCAACCCGCCGAGCGTACGCAATCCGGCGGACTTCGCCGCGCGCAGGAAGGCGGTCTCTTCGGGCTTGTACACGATATCGCCCGCGAGGGCGCCGGGGCGGGCGCCGGCGAA
>CALMIW010000654.1 GCA_937864275.1 uncultured Dehalococcoidia bacterium | reverse complement strand
AGATGCTGCCGCTTAGTTCCTCGATGCTCCGCGCTCGCTCTTCGCGTAGGGCCTGCTCCTCCAGCCCAAAATAGCGCTTGAGGATCTCGTTAATGATCTCCGAGTATCCCCGTTCGCCCCGTTCAGCCGCCCGCTGAATCAACGCGGCGCGCACCTCTTCGTCGATTTCGATCGTTGTCCTCATCACTCGATCATGCATGCATGCACATGCATGTCAACGGCAAAATGCGCGTTCGCGCCGCCCGTGCGACCATTTGGCCATGAACGAACTCCTTTCGCGTGCCCGCGAACTCGCCCAGCGCATCTCTGACCTCCAGGTGCGACTTTGACCTCGCTAACGACGAATCCCGCGTAGCCGAGCTCGAAGAGCAATCCGGCGCCCCTGCCTTCTGGGACGACGCCGAAGCCGCACGAACCCTCATGCAAGAACTGTCCGCCGCCCGCGAGCGGGTGGAGACGTGGCGCACCCTCGAACGGCGCGTCCGCGATGCCGCGGAGCTGATCGAGCTCGCCGAGACCGAGGGCGACGATTCGGTCGCCGAGTCTGCCGGCGCGGACCTTGATGCGGCCGAGAAGGAGCTCGTCGCGCTCGAGTTCCAGCTTCAACTGTCCGGCCCCTACGACTCCCGCAACGCCATCCTCGCCGTCCACGCGGGCGCCGGCGGCACCGATTCGCAAGACTGGGCCGACATGCTCCTGCGCATGTACCTGCGTTGGGCCGAACGTAAGGGTTACTCGACCGAAATCCTGGACATGACGGAGGGCGAAGAAGCCGGCATCAAGAGTGCCACCGTCGAAATCACGGGCAAATACGCCTTCGGCTACCTCCAGAGCGAACGCGGAGTGCACCGCCTGGTTCGCCTCTCGCCGTTCAACTCCGCCAGTGCCCGCCAGACGAGCTTCGCCAAGGTCGAGGTCATGCCGGAAGTCGAGGAAGTCGGCGAGATCCAGATCCCGGAAGACGACATCCGGATCGATGTCTACCGTTCCAGCGGGGCGGGCGGCGAGAGCGTCCAGAAGAACTCCGCGGCCGTGCGCCTCACGCACATCCCCACCGGCATCGTCGTCACCTGCCAGAACGAGCGCTCCCAGGGGCGCAACCGCGACAGCGCCATGAAGGTGCTCGAGGCGCGCCTCCTCGAACTCGAAGTGAACCGGCTCGAAGAGGAAAAGGCGAGGTTAAAAGGCCAGCACGTCGACGTGAGCTTCGGTTCGCAAATCCGGAACTACGTCCTCCATCCCTATAAGATGGTCAAGGACGTCCGCACCGACTACGAGACCAGCGACACGACTGCCGTGCTCGATGGCGAAATCGACGGGTTCATCGAGGCGTACCTCAAATCGCGTGTTGGCGAGGAGTCCTAATGCCCCGGGTCGCCCTAACGCTCCTCGCGGCCGTGTTCGCGAGCATCCTCACGGTCTCCTCAATCGCACCCGCTTCCGCCGACACGGTCATCGAGTCGTCCACGCTCGTGAACGGCTACCCCAACACGCTCACGTTCAAGGTCACCGCGAAGGCCGATTCCGACATCACGGACGTCACGCTCAACTACTCGATTAAGGGCCGAGGCACGAGTGCGCTCGACAAGCCCAAGGACCTGACCCCCGGCAAGAACCTCAGCGCCGAGGTAATCCTCCAGGTGAACTCCAGCAGCAACTACATCCCCGTCGGCTCGGACTTCGTCTACCACTGGGAAATCACGACTGCCGACGGCAACACGTTCACCGGCCCGGAACAGAGCTTCTTCTACCTCCCCACCGGCAAGGACTGGAAGAACGTCTCGAACGACTTCATGACGGTCTATTACCACGGCGACCGTCAGAACCTTGCCAATGCCTACCTCAAGGCCGGAGAGGAAACCTACGAGCGCGTCGGCAAGCAGCTCTACAACATCACGCTCAAGCAGATTCCTGTGAAGGTCATCATGTTCGCCGACGAAGCGGAAAGCGACTTCGCCCGCCCAGGTAGCGGCGGTTCGTTCGATGCCGCGGTTACGACCTGTGGGACGAAGGTGACCGACGACATCGTGCTCATCATCCCGGTCGCTTGCGGCTCCCCGGACCGCACCGACACCCTGCGCCACGAGTTCGGCCACATCCTCAACGAAACGGCGGGCGAAGGCGCCCTGGGCAAGCTCCCGTCGTGGCTGGATGAAGGCGCCGCCGTCTATGCCCAGTCCAGCCCCGGAGACTACGAGTCCGCCTTCACCGCTGCCGCCCGCTCGAATCGGCTGATCCCGTTCAGGCAGATGGGTGTGCCCGCTTCGAACCCCAGCCTGGTTGGCGTGTTCTACGGGCAGAGCTGGGCGATGGTCACGTACCTCATCGAGAAGAGCGGCCCGGAGACGTTCGGCAAGTTCATGACCACGATCAAGAACGGCAAGCGCTTCGATCAGGCGCTCGACGAGGTGTACGGCTTCGCCGACCTCAACGCGTTCGAAAGCGCGTTCAAGAGCGCCCTCGGGTTGGCCCAGCAAGCTTCGCCGACAGCGCGGCCGACGACGGCGGCAACCCCGACGCCCCGTCCCCAGGCCGCTGCCACCCGCACTCCAGCGCCCGCTGCGGCCTCGACTTCGGACGACGACAGCGGGATCGGCAAGGGCACGATCGTCATCGGTGGAATTGCCGTGCTGTTCGTGCTCGCCGCGATTCTCGCGATGCTGGTGTCGCTGATGATGCAGAACAACCGGGTATCTGCCGCGAAGAGTAAGTCGCCGAGTGTCTCGGCCCCGGCGAACTGGCGCCCCCCGGACGATCCTGGCGGGCCGCCGAAGAGCTAGGACGGCGCCTCTTCGCGCATTCCTCCGCGGAGCATCCAGAAGCGCTGCAACGCCGTGAAGTTCGCCAGCACGGCGAGCAGGATGACGATGACCGTGAGCCCGTTGAAGAACAGGCCGAGGGTGAGCAGTCCAACGCGTTCCTGGCGCCGGAACAGCCCGTCGCGCATCGACATCCCTGCGATTTCTGCCCGGGCGCGCATGTAGCTCACGGCAATGCTGCCGAAGATGGCGGCGTAGGCGAAGGCCGCCTGAACCTGCTCGCCGCGCTCGGCGAAGTACCAGCCGCAGGATGCCAGTACCAGGGCTTCGCTCGCCCGGTCCAGGACTGCGTCGAATACCGCGCCGTACGGGCTTGCCAGCCCCGTGGCTCGCGCAACGGCCCCGTCCACCATGTCGAGAGCCGAGAAGAAGAGGTAGACGCCGCCGGCCCACAGAAGCTGGTCCTGCGTGATCAGCCAGGCCGCAAGCAGGTTGCCCGCGAACCCCACGAGCGAGATTGCGTTCGGCGTTATCCCGAGTCCACCCACCGTTCGCCCGATGCTGTCGGAGATCCCCTTGGGGAGCCGCGTCGGCAGGATATTCACCGGCATGCGGCGCTAGCCCTCACTCGATGCCAGCGCCGGCTTCCGCGCCGCCTTCGATGCCGCCACCTGCTGATGCTCGTAGAGGATTCGCTCGTAGTAGGAGAGCACACGATGGGCGACGTTGTCCCAACTGTAGTGCCGCGCGAGCGACTGGCCCCGCTCGCCGAACACCTTGCGCAGCTTCGGGTCCTTGAGCAGGCGGACGATCGCTGCCGCGAGTTCGTCCGGGTCTTTCGGCTTCACCAGGAGGCCTTCCTCCTCGTGCGTCATCACTCCCGCGAATCCTTCGATGTTGCTCGCCACCACCGCATCGCCCGAGGCGAGCGCTTCCAACAGCACGTATCCCTGGCTTTCGTTGCCCGTGTTCGGGCAACAGAAAACGGTCGAGGCGCGATGGTAGGCGGGGAGCTGCGCGTAGGGCACGTTCGGCCGGAAGACCACGTCTTCGAACGTCGACATCAGCCGTTCGTACCGGGTGAAATCACCGGCGCCGACGACGATCAGCCGCGTGTTCTTCACCTGGGAGCGGACGCGCATGTAGGCGCGCAGCAGGTACTTCAGTCCCTTGCGTTTCTCCGGCCGGCCGACGAACAGGATGTTCTGCTTCCCGTCGTTGAACTCCTCGATCGGGTCCACCGGCGTCGCGAAGTGCTCGTAGTCGATCCCGTTCGGGATGATGTTGAAGTAGCCGGCGAAGTACCTGCTGACCAGCGAGACGGCAGCCGGGGAGACGGCGATTTTGCCTTCCAGCTTCCGGAACCAGCGCTTCGTCAGCGGCGTGGTGTAGCCGTAGAAGCGGTTGCCGCCTTCCTTGGCCGCGTGGAACGTGCCCACGGTTGCCGACTTCGAGTAGCGCAGGAAGTGGTACGGCAGCAACGGCATCAGCGGTTCGTGCAGGTGCACCACGTCGAACTTGCCCTCGTTCAGCACCCGCCGGACTTCCGGGGACTTCCAGGCGAAGGTGATGCGCGCCACCGATCCGCTGACTCGCATCGGCCACGGCTTGCCCATCACGGTCACTTCAGCACCTGCGATTTCGCGGTCCGATGCGGGCGCGAAGATGGTCACATCATGTCCCCACTCGCGGAAGTACTCCGCAAGGTGGGCGATGTGCGTCTTCACGCCGCCTTCCACGCACCAGTCGTAGGGCGAAACGATGGCGATCTTCATGCCCGGCGCCTCAGCATCTTCCGCGGTGTGGCACTGTAGCCCCAGGCGAGCCCGGCGGCCAGCTTTCCGAGTCCAACCTCACGCATCCCGGGATATGCGGTCATCTTCGCCGTCGTCGCTCCCGTCCGGATCGCCTCGCGAAGGTCAGCGGCGGTACGCCCTTCGAACTCCGTCCACCCGGTGGCGATGTGCTCGAGGTGGTGCGCGTCCGAACTGCCCGTTGCCGGGAGGTGCCAGCGCTCCTGGTTGAGACGGATGGCGCGCTCCCGCGTGCGAAGCGCCGCGGGGCTGGGGTTCGCCAGCTCGATAGCGTCGAAGCGCGGCCCGTCGTGCTCGGCCAGCCGGTCGAGCGTCCGGCTGCTGATCGAACGGGTCAACCAACTCAGCGGGTGTGGGGCGACCGCGAGGCCGCCCTGGTTGTGAATCATCTCGAGTGTCGATTCTACGCGTCTAAAGCTTGCGGGCGTCGTTTCGAGAAAGAGCCCGAGGACATGGCCCTGCAGCGAGGTAATCTCGGCCCCCACGATGACGTCTGGCGGCGAGTTCGCGCGCGAGCCTGCCTCCGCCCGCGTCTTCGTGGTCGGTGATCGCGACGACGTCGAGGTCCGTCCGGTGCTCGATGTACTCGAGTACCTGGCTGACGGTCGCCATGCCGTCGCTTTCCCGCGTATGGATGTGGAGGTCTGCCTTACCCACAGCCGTGCACCTTCCAGTAGTTTTCGGTAAGCGCCCACTGCGACGGGTCGCGCAGCAGGTGCTGTTCCAGGAGCCCGGCGAATCGCCGAACGGCCGCGGCCACGTCCGCCTCCTCGTCGCCGCTGCGGGCGACTCGGAACGGTTCCTCCACGTGAACCCGGAACCGGTCGCGGGAGATGCGGCTGGAGAACATCGGAAAGACAAGCGCGTTGGTGCGCCGCGCGATCTCCCATGGCCCCGTCGGCAGGCGCACATCACGCCCCGCCATTGGAGTGCACAACCCGTTGCCCTGGATGTCCCTGTCGCCCATGAAGCCGACGAGACCCCCTTTGTGGAGCGTCTCCAGGCACGCCCTGATTCCGGCGAAGTTGGTCTCGTGGAACGTACCTCCCGCCGCCGACCGCAGCCCGAGCAGGTAGCGCGACCATGCCGGCGGGCGCTGCGCTTCAACGAGGGCGACGAACGGGCGGCCGCGGTACGTCAGCGCCTGGATCGCCATCTCGGCGTTTCCCGTGTGCGCACTGGCGGCAACCACCGGCCCCGGCTCGTCAAGCGCCGCGAGCCTCTCGCCGTGCACCAGTTCGATGTGCCTGGCTTCGAACGTCGCCATATCTCGCGACGGGAGCGTGCACAGGTCGACGTAATACTGCGAGACGTTGCGCAACGCCCCGAGCGCCGCCCGCCGCGCCGCCTTGCGGTCGCCGCCGGTGAGCGGTAGAAGGTTCCGCATGGCGTTCCGGCGGACCACCGGCTGCAGGTGGAACGTCAACCACCCGGCAAACCAGGCGAACCGGTAATAGGCGCCGGGGAAGCGCGCCACGAGCGGCTGGCTTGTTCGCAACACCCAGAGGCGGACGCTCACCCCGCCACCGCCACCGGCGCCGCCAGGGCGGCCCGTCTCGTCCACATCGGCCGGAACATGTACCACTGGTCCGGGTGTGCCCGGATGAACCGTTCGTGTGCGTCCATGATGGCCTGGGTCAGGCGCGCGACGTCGCGCGCGGTGTCCCCCGTCGATGACGTTTCGATCGCGAAGTCGCACAGGGTGGTCACGTCCGGCTTCGCCGGGTTGACCCGGGGGAATGCCGTGGGCACGAGCTGGGCGCCCGTCCGCAGCGCCAGGCGGGCCGGCCCTGCCGGCACCTCGACTTCCTCGCCGAAGAAGGTCACTTTCACACCGTCGCCCGGCACCGGCCGGTCGATCAGGAGTGCGAGCAACCCGTTCTGTTTCAGCGCCCTCAGCAGCGACGGGCCGGTCTTCTCCAGTTTCACGACATGCATGCCAAGCCGCTCCCGGGCGCCCACGATCATGGCGTCCAGTCTCGGGTCGGAGAACGTCTCCGCGACGACGGTCAGCGGATAGCCGCGAGCCGCCGTCGCGCCGGCGCCCAGGTCCCAGTTGCCGAAGTGCATGCACACGATGATCGCGCCGTTGCCCCGTTCGAGGGCGCGGTCCAGCGCTTCGAAGGCGCCGTCTGCCTGGACGGCTCCAACGAGCGCCTCCGGGGTAGCGTTCGGAAAGCGGACGAAATCAACCAGGTACTTGCAGTAATTCACCATCGACCGGCGCGCGATCTGATGCCGCTGCTCGCGCGGAGTCCCTCGGAGTGCACGGGCGAAGTTCGCGTGCATCGCCCGCCGCCCGCGTGGCCAGCAGTAATAGCCGATGTTCCCGATCGCCGTCGCCAGCGGATAGCTGACCCGTTCCGGCATCCGTCCGATCGTGGCGGAGACCACGCGCCAAGCGCCGTACTGGACCGTGCCTCCGAACCCGCGCCTCACAGGACTATCGTAGCTGTGCCCGCCGTTGCGGGCGTCCTGTGCCGTACAATCGCCGCCGATGGATCTGAAGGCCACAACCTATGCGGTCGAGAACCGAGTCGCGACGATCACGCTCAACCGGCCGCACCGTCTGAACGCGTGGACGGGCCGGATGCACACCGAGTATCGCTGGTGCATCGACCGGGCGGAACGCGATGGAGATGTCCGCGTCATCGTCGTCACTGGCGCCGGACGGGGGTTCTGTGCCGGCGCCGATTCCCAGGCGCTCGAAGGCCACATCGAGAAAGGCGGCTACGACGCCGGCATCCGCGAGCCTTTGGCCAATCCCGGCTATGGAGTCCGTCCCGAGTTCGACACCAACTTCGCCTTTCACTTCGGCCTCACCAAGCCGGTCATCGCGGCGATCAACGGCCCGGCGGCGGGCGTCGGCCTCGTCCTCGCGTGCTTCGCCGATATCCGTTTTGCCGCGAGTGGCGCCAAGCTCACGACGGCGCATGGGCGTCTCGGCCTCCCGGCGGAATTTGGCCTGTCGTGGCTGCTGCCGCGGCTCATCGGGCTTTCCCGCGCCCAGGAGATCCTGGTCTCGAGCCGTGTATTCTTCAGCGAGGAAGCTGCCGAATTGGGCCTCGTCCACAAGGTCCTCCCGCCCCCGGACCTGCTTCCCGCCGTCTATGCCTACGCGGCCACCCTCGCCTACGCCGTCGCGCCCTCGTCCATGCGCGTGACGCGCCAGCAGGTCTACACCGACCTCCACCGCGACGTCGGTTCGTCCGTGGTCGAAAGCGAACTGCTGCTGAACCAGCTCATGCGAGGCGCCGAGTACAAGGAGGGCGTCAGAGCCCTCCTCGAAAAGCGCGAACCCAACTTCTAGGTGGTTCCCGCCAACCGGCGGCGACGTCACGGGCGAAGCGCGATCTTCAGCACGCCGCCGTCACGCTTCCGGAAGAGGTCGTACGCCGCGGGTGTTTCGCTGATCTTCATCGAGTGCGTGAGCAGCGGAGTAAGGTCGACCTTGCCGGTCGCGATCAGCGCCATGAGCCGTTCCAGCCGGTTGGTGCCAACCGGGCAGAACGTGGTCACGAGCTTGCGGTGGATGAACGATCCGCTCGTCGCCATCGTAATCTCCGGGAAGGCGCCGTAGACGCCGACGTTGCTCACGGTGCCGCCGAGGCGAGTCACGGCGCACGCGTTGGCAAACGTCGTCTGGTGCCCAAGCGCTTCCACCGCGATGTCTACGCCGCGGTTGCCGGTCATCTGCATGATCTTCGCCACCGCGTCGGCCGGGTCGAGGACGATATCGGCGCCGAACCGCTTCGCCATCGCGATCCGTTCGGTAATCGACTCCACCGCGATGATCGTGCCCGCGCCGAGCGTCCGCGCACCCGCCGTGGCGCACAGCCCGACCGGACCCTGGGCGAAGATAGCGACGGTATCGCCCGCCCGGATCCCGGCGCGTTCGATGGCGCCAAATCCAGTGGACATAATGTCTGTCACG
Organism: uncultured Dehalococcoidia bacterium; assembly: GCA_937864275.1. Lineage (GTDB taxonomy): Bacteria > Chloroflexota > Dehalococcoidia > Tepidiformales > Tepidiformaceae > Amarobacter. Next base: position 3,545 of record CALMIW010000654.1, on the reverse strand, counting down.
AACAACACCTGCTCGTCTGACAGGGCGTCCGGGATCCTGGCGAGGCCAGACTGCGCGCCATTGACGAGGAAGAACTCGCCCTGGGCGCCGAAGAGCAGGTTGCCCGGGGCGTTGAAGGTTTCGCAGACGCTCTGATCGCCCTCCTGGCAGCGCTTGCAATGCCCGCAGCAACTCAGGCAGCCGGTCGCGATGCGGTCGCCCGGCTTGAAGCTGGTAACCCCGGCGCCAACAGCCTCGACGACTCCAACCGCCTCGTGGCCCATCGGCACGCCGGCGGGCACCGGCATTTCATCGACGAGGTGGATGTCGCTGCCGCAGACGGTGCTCAGCGTGGTACGGATGAGCGCCTGGCCGGGGCCCGGCTGGTCCGGGTAGGGGATCTGCGTCATCGCGACGGCATGCTGTCCGGTCTTTACACACGTGTTCGAAACAGGCACTGGACTCCTCCGGGGGCTGAGTTCGGCAGCGCGACTCTACCGCTCGGTAAGTGGCAGCACAATCCTGGCGGGCCCTACTCTCGGTGAGTCAGCCTGGCAGCCAGCGGGAGCCGCCGGTCGCGCCCGAATGCCCGCGGGGTGATCTTCACGCCAAGGGGGGCCTGGCGCCGCTTGTATTCGTTCCGGTCGATCATCCGGACCGTCCGGTGGACGATCTCCGCGTCGAACCCCATCGCCACGATCTCCGACGGGGCCCGGTCGTCCTCCACGTACGCTTCGATGATCGGGTCGAGCACTTCGTAGGGCGGCAGCGTGTCCTGGTCGAACTGGTCCGGCTTCAACTCCGCGCTCGGCGGCTTGGTGATGGTGTTCACCGGGATCCAGGGGCGGTCCTCCTGCGCGTTTCGCCAGCGTGCCAGCGCGAACACCAGCGTCTTTGGCACGTCCTTGATCACCGCGTAGCCGCCGGCCATGTCGCCGTAGAGGGTCGCGTAGCCGCATGCCATCTCGCTCTTGTTGCCCGTCGTCAGCACGATCGAAGAAGCGAACTTGTTGGAAAGCGTCATCATCACGTTTGCACGCTGTCGAGCCTGGAGGTTCTCCTCGGCGGTGCCGGGCGCCGTGCCTTCGAAAGCGTCCGCCATCATCTCCAGCATCGCGGCGTGTGCCGGCTCAATCGGGATCGTGAGGTAACGGATGCCCAGGTTGGCTGCCAGGTCCTGCGCGTCGTCGCGCGAGTGCTGGCTCGAGTACCGGCTCGGCAGCGAGACGCCGATGACGTTGTCCGGCCCGAGCGCGTCCACGGCGATTGCCGCAACCACGGCCGAGTCGATACCTCCCGAGAGCGCGACCAGCACCTGTGCGAATCCGGTCTTCGCGAGGTAGTCCCGCGTCCCCAGGACCAGCGCCCCCCAGACTTCCGCATGGTCGTCGAGGAGCGGCGCGAGTGGCGCCAACACCGGCTGACGCTCCGGGAGCCGGAACCGGCCGAGCGGGTCGTCGACCTCGATGATGTCGACGTCGCACAGTCGCTCGCGGTCGCGCATCTCCACGCGCCGGCGGGGGTCGTGCAATCGCCTCTGGGCAACGGCATCCAGGTCGACTTCGGCGATCAGCAGTTCCTCTTTGAATTGCGGCGCGCGCGCCGTGATCCGCCCCTCCGCGTCGCTCACTATCGATGTGCCGTCGAACACGAGCTCGTCCTGCCCGCCGACCGCATTGACGTAGGCGACCGCGATGAGGTTGTCGGTGGCGCGCGTCGAGATCATCCGCTCCCGCCCGGCCGCTTTGCCACGGTGATAGGGGGAGGCGTTGATGTTGATGCAGAGCTCGGCGCCGCCCAGCGCTATCTCGTCGAGCGGCGCTCCGGGGTACCAGATGTCTTCGCAAATGCTCACGCCGAAGACCAGGTCGCCCGTCCGGTAGATCGGCACGCGGTCGCCCGCCGCGAAGTAGCGCTCTTCGTCGAACACGCCGTAGTTCGGCAAACGCTGCTTGTGGTAGGTGTCCACCCAGTCGCCGTCGATGAACACGGCGGCCGCGTTGTACGCGTCGCCATTGTGCCAGTCGACGAATCCGACGACGGCGATAAGGCCGGCCGTCTCTGTGGCGAGGCCTTCGACGGCCTCGCGCGAGGCCTCGCAGAAGGAGCGACGGAGGACCAGGTCTTCCGGGGGGTACCCCGTCACCGCTAATTCGGGAAACGCGACGATCGTGCAGCCCTGGCGCCGGGCGTTGGCTATCTCCTCGCTGATCCGCTGGCGATTGCCGTGGATGTCCCCGACCGTCGTGTTGATCTGCGCGAGCCCCAGGCGGACAGTCCTCATTGCGTCTCCCTTTGCTCGGAGTATAGCCCGCGCATCCGCTCGGCCTAAGGGTTTCCCGTAGGCGCGTCTCCCGATTTCGCGGGCGCTCCGGGGATGGGACGCTGAGGAAGGTGGCGCTTTGAGGTAGGGAGATGTCTCGAAGCATGGAAACGAACGGTCACATGCCATGTCCGCTGTGCGGACGGGTGACCCGGGCGCACTCGCGTCTCGTGGTCTCCGATATGGAAACGAATGGGCTTCGGCCCAACACCTACGTGACAGTCATCTGTCGCGACTGCGCCTTCGCCATGGTCCTCCGTAGCGAAGCAGCGACGCTGAGGGCAGCCGTGTGAGGTAGCCGCTCGGCCCAGGACACAACCAGAGAACGCCCCGGGAAGTCGAGTTCCCGGGGCGTTTCGGTGCATCAGGCCCGGAGACATGACGATGCCCGGCGGTGGCCGGGCATCATGCGGGAGCGTGGCGGATTGCGGGCGGATTATCCCGCCAGCGCGTCGTTCTCCAGGAGCGACTGGGCTTCTTCAGCGCTCTCCAGCCGGACGATGCCCTTGCGGATGGCGTAGCGAATGAGGTCGGTGCGGTTCCGCGCGTGGAGCTTCGCCATGATGTGCGCCTTGTGCGCTTCCACGGTCTTCACGCTGATGTACAGCTCGTTGGCGATGCCCTGGTTCGTGTAGCCCTCGGCGATGAGCTGCAGCACTTCGCGTTCGCGGCTGGTCAGCGCTTCCACGCCGTTGCGCTGGTCGCTGCGCTTCGCCTGGTAGAGCACCTCCGCGAGGTCGAAGCCTTCGCTCAGCGCGCTCGAGAAGTAGCTGTTGCCGCGATGGACGGTCTGGATCGCCAGGACGAGTTCCGAGACGTCCGACTTCTTGATGATGTACCCGGAAGCGCCGGAACGGATGGAGTCGAGCAGTTGATCCTCATCGACGAAGCCGCTGAGCATCACGACGCGGGTGCCCGGGCAGGAGCGGCGGATCTGGCGGGTCGCCTCGAGCCCGTTCAGGCCAGGCATTACGACGTCCATCAGGACAACGTCCGGCTGCAGCTTCTCCACCGCCTGGACGGCTTCGCGGCCGTTCTCCACATCGGCGACCACTTCGAGCTCTGACTGGCTTTCCAGGAGCATCCGCAGCGCCTGCCGGATGACCGCGTGGTCATCGACGAGGACGATCCGGATGATGTTCTGGCTGCGTGAGCCCGATTGGCCGTTCGAAGCGGCCTGCCGGAGACCAACCGGCCGGCCGATGGTGCGAGTCGTGTTCAAATCATGCTCCCTGGACGATGT
>CALMIW010000653.1 GCA_937864275.1 uncultured Dehalococcoidia bacterium | reverse complement strand
CGAGGAGTACCAGCTCACGCAGGAAGAAGTGGCGAAGCGCGTCGGCAAGAATCGTGCCACCGTCGCCAACGCCCTCCGGCTCCTCCAGCTCGAATCGGAAATCCGCCGCAGCCTGGTCGCCGGTGAGATCACCGAAGGCCACGCCCGCGCACTCCTGGGCCTCCCCGAAGGCCGCGGCCGCGTCAACGCCTGGCGCGAAGTCGTGAAGCGCAAGCTCTCCGTGCGCGACACCGAGGGATTCGTCCGCCGTTCTCTCGCCGAGGCCCCGGCCACAACGGCGTCAGCCGGCGCGCAGACCGCACGGCGCGATACCGCCTACTCCGACATCGAATCCCGGCTGCGACGCGCCCTCAGCACCCGTGTGAAGGTCGAGCCGCAGAAGAAGGGCGCGAAGATCGTCATCGAGTGCTACAGCACCGAAGAGTTCGAGAACGTTGTGAGCACGCTCTTGGGCGAATACCAGTGAGCCACGAGGCGCGCCTGAAGGCGCTCGGCATCGAACTGCCGTCCCTCCCGGCCGCGGCGGGGCTCTACGCCCCCTGCGTGCGCAGCGGCAACCAGCTCTTCGTCTCGGGTCAGGTCCCGGTGAGGGATGGCGCTCCCATCCGCAAAGGCAAGCTCGGCCAGGGCGTCACCATCGATGAGGCAGCCGGCCTCGCCCGCCAGTGTGCCCTCCAGGCCCTCGCCATCGTCCGCGCCGAGCTCGGCTCCCTGGACAAGGTCGCGAAGGTCATCCGTGTCGGCGGTTTCGTCGCCAGCGCCGATGGCTTCACCGACCACCCGAAGGTGATCAACGGCGCCTCCCAGGTCCTGCTCGACGTGTTCGGCGAAGCCGGCCGCCATGCCCGCATCGCCGTTGGCCTCGCCGAGCTCCCGTTTGGCGTCCCAGTCGAAGTGGAGTTCCTCTTCGAGGCGGCTCCCAGCTGATTCCGGCCGGAGGCGCCGCCACGTAGGATTGCGTCCACCATGACGAATCCATCCGAAACCGAAGAGCTCCTCTTCTCCGGCCTCAAGGTCATCGATGCCGGGACCTGGATCGCCGGCCCTGTCGCAGGCACCATCCTCGCCGACTTCGGCGCAAGCGTGATCAAGGTCGAAATCCCCGGCGCCGGGGACCCCTACCGTGCCCTTTCCGCGGGTCCCCTGAGCCCGCAGGCGCCGGTCAACTACATGTGGATGTGCGACGGCCGGAATAAGCGCAGCATCACCCTCAACCTCTCCGAACCCGAAGGCCGCGAGATCCTGATGCGACTCGTCCGCGATTGCGACGTCTTCATCACCAACCAGCCCTTCCCTACCCGCCGCAAGCTCCGCCTGAACTACGAAGACCTCGCGCCCGAGAACGAGCGGATGATCTACGCCTCGCTCACGGCCTATGGCGAGTACGGACCCGATGCCGAGCTCGAAGGCTTCGACGGCGTCGCCTGGTGGGCTCGCACCGGCCTCATGGACCGCGTCCGTGCTCCCGGCGCGACTCCCGGCGGTTCCGTGCCCGGCATGGGCGATCACCCGACCGCCGTCTCTCTCTATGCCGCGATCGTTACGGCCCTCATGCGGCGCGAACGCACGGGCAAAGGCGGCCGCGTCCACACCAGCCTGCTCGCGAACGGCATCTGGTCCAACGCCTGCCTCGCCCAGGGCGCCGTCATCGGCGCCCAGTTTCCCCCTCGGGACGACGGTTCGCAGCCGCCGCGGTTCCCCAACCGCATCCTCTACCCCACCAGCGACAATCGCTTGCTCCAGCTGTACATGGTCCGAACCCAGGCGGAATTCGACGCGCTCCTCATCGCCGCGGGCCGACTAGACCTGCTCGCCGACGAGCGCTTCGCCGACCCGGCTTCCCGCCTCGCGAACGGTGCGGAGCTGGTCCGGCTCCTGCGCGAGATGTTCGCCGCCAGGCCCGCGGCCGAGTGGCTTGCCACGTTCCGCGCGGCTGATGTCCCCGTCACGCTCGTCGCCGAAATGGAGGACCTCCCGAACGACCCCCAACTCCGCGCGAACAACATCGTCGCCCCGCCCACGGGCCCGGGTGTCCCTGCTGAGGTCATCATCAACCACCCTCTGAACATCGACGGGATGCCCCGCGTGGGTGCCCGGCATGCCCCGGAGGTCGGTGAGAACACGGGGGAAGTCCTCACTGAACTCGGATTTTCGCCCCTGGCCATCGGCGATCTGAAAGCCCGCGGGATCACCTGACCCTGCGCGCGTCCCTCGGCCGGCGGTGCCCCTTTCTCGTCGCATCTAAGCCCGCCGGAGCGTAGATTCCGGAGGAAAAGACCCTTGCCCGGAGCCGCCGCCGTGTACAACGACCTCGCCATCTTCACCGGCCGCGCACACCCGGAGCTTGCGGAGGCTATCGCCGCCCGTCTCGGCAGGCCGCTCGGCAAAGTCGATGTCTTCGAGTTCTCGAACGAGAACATCTTCGTCCAGTTCCAGGAGAATATCCGCCAGCGCGACGTCTACCTGGTTCAGCCGTTCGTCAGTCCGGTCAACACGTCGATCATCGAACTGCTCATCATGATCGATGCCGCCCGGCGCGCATCTGCCGGGCGCATCACCGTGGTCATCCCGTACTACGCCTATGGCCGCAGCGACAAGAAGGACCAGCCCCGCGTCCCCATCACGGCGCGCCTCATCGCCAACATGCTCGAGACCGCCGGCGCCGACCGGGTGCTCACGATGAACCTCCACGCCGGCCAGATCCAGGGCTTCTTCAACATCCCGGTCGACAACGTGAACGCCCTCTTCCCGGTCTCGGCCTACTTCAAGTCGCAGAACCTGGTCGCCTACACCGTCGTCGCCACCGACGTCGGCGGCGAGAAGCGCGCCCGGGACCTCGCCGTCAGGCTGGACCTACCGCTTGCCATCATCGACAAGCGCCGCATCGGCAACACCGAGACCGCCGAGGCCATGCACGTCATCGGCGAGGTGGAAGGCCGCGGCTGCCTCATCCTCGATGACGAAATCAGCACCGCCGGGACCATCGTCTCCGCCGTCAACGCCCTCCGTCAGCACGGCGCGCGCGAAATCATCATCAGTTGCTACCACCCGGTGTTCAGCGGGCCGGCTATCGCCCGGCTCCGCTCGCTCGATGTGCGCGAGATCGTCGTCACCGATTCGGTGCCCCTCAGCCCCGACAAGCGCCTACCGAATCTGACGATCCTCCCTGTCGCCCCGCAGTTCGGCGATGCCATCGGCCGCATCCACTCCGGTCAGTCGGTCGGCGCCCTCTTCCAGTAGCCCGTTTCGGCGCCGCTCAGGCGTGTGAAGCCATGCCTGCGCGTGCCCATTGCAATGGAATCGCAAGACAAGATTTACGGACCGTTAATGCATTCGACCGTAACGGTGTGGTACAAATCGAGTGCCGAACCGGTGGCAACACCGGACGGGGGACCCATCTCTTGGGGTGAATCCGGGCTCAGGCCTGGTAGGTGACTCCCATCACCGAACCCGTCAGCTAACCCCGCAGGCATATTGGGAGAGGCGTGGCAGCCGCTCAGCCTGCCGCATCGAGCCTCTCGGTCCTTGCGTTGGATTGTCCTCGCCCGGCGTCAGCCGCCGGCGGAGCGCTCCACCGTCTCGAAAAAGGAGGCTGCACATGCTTCGCAGTTCGCATCAACCCTGGTGGAGGCGGCTGATCGCTGCCGAACCTGTCCCCGCTTACATCCAGTACGCCCAGCCAAACGCGGAACGCCGCTGTCCCGAGTGCCGGGAGTCCTATGACCTGCGCGACCGCTATTGCCCGCGCTGTCATACCGCCACGCCCGAGTGGCGCTACGGCTAGATTCGAACAGTTCCCTCCTCCGGTGCGCCGTTTCCCCTGACGGCCACCATCCCTCGGAAGGCCACCTGTGGAAGGCACAGGTGGCCTTCCGTGGCTTCCCGGCGCGGGCTCGCGTCACTGCTGGCGCTGCTGCTGTTCCTGCATCGCCTTCATGGCGTGGAAATCCACCGAGATGAACACGCCCTCGGCTTCCGCGCAGAGCGTCTCCCCGTCGTGGATGGTGCCCGAGGTGAAGATCTTCCGGCCCTCGATGCGGTCCACCCAGGCCGTGAACGTGAGCTGCTTGTAGAGCGGCGTGGGCCTGCGGTATCGCACGGTCAGCGTGCCGGTCATCCCCGATTTGCCCGAGAGCGTCTGCGCCATGCCAAGCAGTTCATCCAGCGCGGCCGCCACGAACCCCCCGTGCACGTGGCCGGGAGGCCCCTCGTATTGCATCCCGAAGCTTCCCGTCCCGACGACCTTCCCGTCCTCGGCGCGGAACGAGAGCGGCGGCGCGACAGGGTTTCCCAGCCCGATGACCGGCGAGCGGTCCAGCATCACCCGCGTCGAGGGCGCCGTGCTCGATTCCGCGAATCCCCACTGGTGGTGGCCCTTGCGGGTCGCCTCCAGCCGCACCGCGAACTGTTCGGCCGAAGCCGCGGCGGCCAGCAGGTCTTCCTCCGCGGCGTCCATGTCGATGAGCGCTTCGTTGATCTTGCGGAGGGCCGCCGCCAGCTTGTGCAGCGCCATGCGTTGCCCGGTCGGCGGGCCCGCCTCGGTCCAGCTGGAGGGGTTGAACATCGGTGGCTTCCCGGGTGCGGCTTCGTCCATGAGGACTGATTGTGCGGTAGTTAGCGAAGGCTGAACAACCGCATGCGCTCGTCATCTTCCCCCGGGGCATCGGTCTCCTTCAGTTCGAAGCCGAACCCCTTGCCCGCCGCCAGCTCACGCACCACGTTCGAGACCACCGCCTCGCCCGGTGCGGCGAGCCCGGCGGCGAGCACCGCCGTCACCAGTGCCGGGTCCGCGTGTTCGCTCGGCCCTTCGCCCGGTTCGCCCGCGTGCACCCCCACCGCCGCGCCCACGCCGCCGGCAAGCGCCTTCGCGCAGGCCGCAGCGCCGGAAGCCGAATCGAACAGGCTGGTGGTCGTCCCCGCCAGCGTCGAAACCGGGACGCCCCCGAATTGCGTCACAAGCAGTTCCACCACGCCGGGCCGCGTCTCCGCCCTGGCCACCAGGTAGATGCGAAGCTGCCCCGCGGTCCCTTCCTCGTCTTCGCTTTCGACATCCGCCGCTGGCGCCTCGTCCAGGAAGTCCGAATAGGCCTTCAGGCTCTCCCGGAAGTTCTTCGGCAGGAACATGCGAGCGTCTCGCGCTGTCGAGGCGATGCGTCGCGCGATGTTCTGATCGGTCACGGCATTCAGCTGGAAGTGCGAAATCAACACCGGACACATCACCCGCGAAAGCAGGTCGCGCACATCCACCGTGCGGTCGTACTTCAGGAAGGCGAGGAAGTCCTGCTGCGTGGTCGAGGCGCGCATCAGCCCGGCCAGGGCACGGGGAAGGTCATCCGGCGCCCATCCGAACGCATTCGAGAGCGATGCCTCGGTGTACGTCGCCCAGTCGAGGGTGGCGAGCGGC
>CALMIW010000652.1 GCA_937864275.1 uncultured Dehalococcoidia bacterium | reverse complement strand
TTCGTTTCACGTGAAACCCCCTGACGCATAAGCCCGTGCCCCTCTACCATGTGCCAGTGAACTTCCGGCGCGGCGCGCTCATCACCCTGGCGCTCCTCCTCCTCCCCGTGCTCTCCTCCTGCGTGAGTGTCCTTAACCCCACCGGGTGGGCGCCCGTTGCCTTCGACGGGGACACCGCCTACGTCGTCACCTCCAAGGGCAAACTCTCCGCAATCACCGTCAACGGCGATTCAGGGACCGCGAAGTGGACGTTCCCCGATAAAGACCGCGACGAAGACGACAAATTCAAGACCAAAGCGATTTACGACGCCCCTGTAGTCGACGGAGACCGGCTATACCTTGCTACGTTCGCAGGCGGCGTGTTCGCCCTCCGCAAAGACGACGGTCGGCCGATTTGGCCAGGCCCTGATGGGAATTCCGACGCAATCGTCGGGGATATCGCCGGCGGAGTTGCGGTAAGCGGGGAGAATCTCTTCTTCGGGACGACCGAAGGCCGCCTCTACGGCTGGAAAAAGGCCGACGGCACCCCCGCTCCAGGTTGGGAACGGCCGAAACGGCTCGGCGAAGGCATCTGGGCAACCCCCGTGGTCCACGGCGACGCGCTCTACGTGGCGACGATGAATGGCGAGTTGTACGCGTTCTCGCTCGCGGATGGTTCGGAGCTCTGGGCAAAGCCCTTCAAGGCAACGGGGGCGATCGCCGAACTGGCGGTCATCGGGGGCGACACGCTCTTCGTGCCGAGCATCAACAAGCACGTCTACCTGGTTCGAATGGCCGACGGTTCCGTGGCGGGGGATTTCCGGGCGGATAACTGGGTGTGGACCGGTCCCGCGGAGGCCGATTCGAAGCTGTTCTTCGGTGATTTCAGCGGCTACGTGTACGGACTCAACATAACGAGCGGTGGAGTAGAGGAACTCTGGGAGGCCGCGTCTCTCGACGGCGAGCGAATCCGCGCCGGTGCCGCTATCGTCGGGGATGTGGTCATCGTTGCCGACCGGAAGCCCGTCGTGAACTTCATCAGCGCCACCGACGGTTCCGTACTGAATACCGTGCCGCTCCCGGATGCAGGCACCGTGCGCGCCGACATCGTCACTAAGGACGGCGCTGCCTACATCACGACCACCGGCGGGAAGCTCTTCCGCGCGGAACCGGGCAGCCGGCGCGTGGTGGAGATCCAGCTGAGCGGGGTGAAGAAGTGATCGGCGACATCTTCACACTCCTGCTCCTGAACCCCCTGGTGAACCTGCTTGTCTTCCTCTCGCACCTGCTCTGGGGAAGCTTCGGACTCGCCATCATCGCCTTCACCATCCTCGTCCGCGTGGCAACCTTCCCGCTCACCCTGCGCCAGCTCCACGCGACCCGCGCGATGCAGGCCCTCCAGCCCCGTGTCCAGGAGATCAACAAGAAGTACAGCGACCCGAAACGCCGCCAGGAAGAGATGATGAAGCTCTACCGGGAGGGCGGCGCCAACCCGCTGAGCTGTCTGGGGCCGCTCCTCCTCACCTTCCCGGTGTTCATCGCACTCTACAGCGCCATCCGTATCGCCCTGCCCAACTCCCCGGAAGCACTCGAGAAACTCTCGAGCCACATCTACAGCTGGAGCTACCTCCAGCACGCCCTCCCACTGAAGGAGTACTTCCTCGGTGTCGACCTTCGCGGCAACGGCGGCGATAGCCTCATCGGCTATCTCTTCGTCGCGGCCGTCGCCGCGACAACCTTCGTTCAGTCCAAGACCACCGTCACCACCAGTACCGACGACCGCGTGCGGCAGCAGCAGCAAATGATGAACGTCATGATGCCGTTCATGTTCGCGTTCTTCGCCCTCAGCTTCCCGGTGGGCGTCAGCCTCTACTGGGTGGTGAACTCCCTGGTGCAGATCGGGTTCAATATCCTCACCTATGGATTCCCCGCTCTTGGGCTCGAACCGGTGTTCAAGGCGCGCGTACCAGCCGCGGCGCCACAGGCCGCGCTCTCCGAGGCGGATGAGCGCACATCTTCCACTCCTGCTCGTGAATTGAGGACCGCAAATGGATCAGGCCGAAGCAAGCGGCAAAACCGTAGAAGACGCCCGTAACAAGGCGCTCGCCAAACTCGGAGCTCGCCTCGATGAGGTGGAGTTCACCGTGCTCGACGAAGGAAAACGCGGCGGCCTCTTCGGCCGCGGCGCCCAGGACGCAGTCGTCCGTGTCGTCCGCCTCGCCCCCCAGGACCGTGAGCCGGCCGAGCCGGCCGGCCCGCCCGATACCCGCATTCCGCGCCAGGGGCAGGGCCAGGGTGCCGGTGGGCAGCGTCGCGACGGCGGCGGGCGCCAGCGCCAGGGCGGCGGCCAGCGTGGCGGCGGTGGCGGCGGCGCGCGCCAGCCTCGGGAGGGTGGCGGCGGCCGCGCCGGCTTCGAACAGCCCCAGCCGAAGCTGACGGATGCCGATTTCGTCCGTGGAACCTCCGGTGCCCCGGCTGAACGGCCTGCCCGTGGCAGCGGCAACGGCGGCGGCCGCGAAGGACGCCGCGATCGTGCTCCCCGCGCCGAGTCCGAGGGTGCCCCGCGCCCGCAGCGTCCCCCTCGTCCGCCGCGAGAGCGCTCCTCGCGCGAGAACGAGCCCCCGATTGATCCCGATATCAATGCTCCCGAGGTCGATGCGGCAGCGCAAATCGTCGATGACCTGCTCCGCATCCTTGATATCGATGCCGAAATCTCGATTCGCGAGCCGCTCACGCCCGGAGACGGCCTCGGCTCGGTCCTCGCCGTCATCGACATCAAAGGCGAAGACCTCGGCCTCCTTATCGGCCGCCGCGGCGACACGCTCATCGCGATGCAGTACCTGGTGAACCTGATTCTCGGCCGCAAGTACCCCGGTCGCGGGGGCGTCACCATCGATGTCGAGCACTACAAGCACCGCAATGAAGAGCGCATCGTCGCCATGGCCACCCGCATGGGCGACCGTGTGCGGCAAACCGGCAACGCCATCACCCTCGAACCTATGTCCGCCGCCGAACGCCGTCTCGTGCACATGACGTTCGCCGAGGACGCGGAGCTCGAGACCAACAGCGTCGGCGAAGGTGAGAACCGCAAGGTCGTCATCAGTCTGAAGCCATAAGGGGGCACCCACGCACAGCCTGGTCGCCGGCAATGTCGCACTCGACCGGACACCCGCAGGCGGGTGGACGCCCGGAGGGCCGTCGCTGTTCGCCGCCCTCGCGCTCGAAGCGCTCGGTTCCGATGTCACGCTGGTAACGACCCTCGAAGACGCCTTCGACGAGTCGGTGTTCGACGGCCTGGAGGTCCGCGCTTCCGAAGGCGAACTGCCGCGCTACGCCAACACCTACGACGCCCGGGGCAACCGGACGCAGTTTTTGCTTGCCGAAGGCAGCCCGCTTCGCATCGTGCCCCACATGCACCCCGATGAAACGCCGGACATCGCCTTCATCGCCCCGGCCTATCACGAGTTCCCGCGTGCCCCGGTCAGGTTCAAGGGCTCCATCGTCGGCGTGTCTCTCCAGGGGCCCCTCCGCGCGACCACCGGCCGGCAGCGCATCATCCACCATTCCCACCCCTTCGCCGTCGCGCAGAAGTTCCTGCGTCCGGGCTGGATCGGTTTCTTCAGCGAAGAAGACGCCGCCGATGCCGATGCCCTCGCCGAGTACATCGCGAGCCTCGGCGCGGTCGCCGTCCTGACGCGTGGCTACAATGGGGCTACACTGTTCGATAGCGATGGATCGCAAGAGCATTGGGACGCACTCCCGGCCAATCCGGTAGACCCGACCGGGGCCGGTGATTGTTTCGCCAGCGCCTTTCTTTTCCGCCTCGCGGAAACGGAAGACCTGGCAGAGGCCATGGACTTCGCCATTGCGGCGGGGGCCCTGGCTGTCGAAGGCCACGGCCTCGATGGAATCGCCACCCGCGAGGACATCGAAGCCCGGATGACGGAGGCGGACTAATGGGGGCAACAATCGTTTCGCTGGTGAACCAGAAGGGCGGCGTCGGGAAGACCACCACCGCCGTTTCCCTCGCGGTCGCGCTTGCACGGAAGGGCCAGCGCGTCCTCCTCGTCGACCTGGATCCCCAGGCCAACGCCACCAGCGCCCTTGGCGTCGATGGCAAGGAAGTGGCGGGGACGTACGAGGCCATCCTCGATGAGACCCCGATGTCGGAGTGCGTCGTCGTGGTCGAGGCCGAAGGTGTCAGCATCGTCCCGTCCAGTGCCGAACTCTCCGGGGCCGAGGTCGAGCTCGTACCGGTCATGGCGCGTGAGCGCCGCCTCACCACAGCGCTCACGCAGGTCCGCGATAGCTACGACTGGATCCTGATCGACTGCCCGCCCTCGCTCGGGTTGCTCACCATCAACGCCCTCACCGCGAGCGATGCCGTCATCATCCCCGTGCAGTGCGAGTACATGGCCCTGGAAGGGCTCTCCCGGCTCATGGAGACGCTCGACCTGGTGAAACGCAACCTGAACCCCAGGCTCCACGTCCTCGGGGTAATTCTCACGATGTTCGATGCCCGCACGCGGCTTGCCCAGCAGGTCGTCGATGAAGTGCGCGGGCACTTCCCCCAGACCTTCGGGACTATCATTCCCCGTTCGGTCCGCCTCAGCGAGGCGCCCAGCCATGGGAAGTCCATCTTCCTGTACGACCAGGGTGGCCGCTCGGCCACCGCCTACGATGCCGTCGCCTCCGAACTTCTCGAACGCGCAGGAGTGGCCGCATGACTCAGCCGAAACGTGGTCTAGGACGTGGGCTCGATGCCCTGTTTGGCGGCGCCGCCGCCCCCGCCGCGGAGCCCGAACACGAGGCCGAGCGCCACGAAGCGGAATCCCCGGCTACCCAGCTGGAAGAAGCCCGTGTCGCGGCCCCGGCCCCCGCCCCGGCACCGGTCGCGCACCGGGAACCCGAGCCGCCAGCTCGCTACGAGCCCCGTCCCGCTCCCGTGGCCCCCGCGCCCGTTGTCCCGGTGCGCAGCCGCGGGCCGGAGTTGCTCGATATCGACCTCATCTCGCCGAACCCGGAGCAGCCGCGCACCAACTTCGAGCCCGAGAAGCTGCGCGAACTCTCGGAGTCGATCCGCGAGCACGGCATCATCCAGCCGCTGATCGTCAGCCGCGACGACGAAGGTGGCTATTTCCTCATCGCCGGCGAGCGCCGCCTCCAGGCCGCCCGACTGGCCGGCCTCGAAACCGTCCCGGTGGTCGTCCGCCAGGCTGCGGATAGCGAACTCCTCGAACTCGCGCTCATTGAAAACATCCAGCGCGCCGACCTCAACGCCGTCGAAGAAGCGATGGCGTACCGTCGCCTCGTCGAGGAGTACCAGCTCACGCAGGAAGAAGTGGCGAAGCGCGTCGGCAAGAATCGCGCCACCGTCGCCAACGCCCTCCGGCTCCCCCAGCTCGACTCGGCAATCCG
>CALMIW010000651.1 GCA_937864275.1 uncultured Dehalococcoidia bacterium | reverse complement strand
CGGTTCTCGCCGACGCCGTGGGGGTCGCCGCCGAGGTCGTTGACGACGACCTTGGCGCCGCGGGCGGCCAGGTCCATCGCGTAGGCGCGGCCGAGTCCGGCGCCGGCGCCGGTGACCAGGGCTACCTGGCCCTCAAAGGAAATTGCCATGTGTCTGAGTCCTTCCAGTTACGTGCGTTGTGCGTTCGCCAAACGGCCCGAGGCTGGCGTTCGAACGCCGTTCGGAGCCGATGGGTGCCTTGCAACAGTGGAGGTTACCAGCTTATCGGGCTTATTTCTGCACCGGCCACGGCGGCCGCCGGACGTTCGACCATGGTCTGGAACCAGGCTTCGGCGCTGGCTATGCGCCAGGCGAGGGTGTCGTCGCTCCCGGCTTCGAAGCGCCCGGTGATGGCGCGGACCGTCTCCGGATTGAAGAACTCGTCACGCTTGAGGGCGTTCCGCAGCATGCCGAGGATCCAGTCCCGCAGCGGCCCGTGGTTCCACTGGTGCTGCGGGGGGGCGTAGGCGAGCTTGTCCTTCCGATCGAGGATCTGGTCGGGGACGATGCCACGCATCGATTCGCGCAGGACGATCTTGGTGGTGGCGCCCTTCAGGAGGAGGTCCGGCGGCAGGCCGAAGGCGAATTCGGCGAGGCGGTGATCGAGGAACGGGAGCCGTACTTCGCGGCTGAAGGCCATGCTGTTGCGGTCGGCGTAACGCAGGAATTCCGGCAGCTGGGTGGTGGTCTGCCAGCGGACGAGCTCGTTGCGGAGGCGGTCGGAGAAGGGGTTCGGGGCCTCGACGTGGGCGGGGGCGAACTCGCGGTGCAACTCCTCGGAAACCACCTTGGAGGAACGGTAGTACCGCTCGACGAGGGCATCGCGCAGGGTCCCGGGGAGCAGGTAGTAGGCGGAGTACATCGCCGGCTCGCGGATGCCGCGGTAGCGGCGGCCGTAGGCGGCGACTTCCCGCGCCACCTTGTCCAGGCGGCCGCGGCGCAGCCAGTGGGCGAGGAACATGCCGTGCGCCTGGTCGTACCCGGCGAGGATCTCGTCTGCGCCCTGGCCGTCGAGGAGGACGGTCGTCCCGTTTTCCTTCGCGAGGCCCATCACCAACCACTGGGCGAAGGGGCTGGCGCTCGCCATCGGCTCTTCCTGGTGGTACTGGAGCCGCTCGAACGCATCGATGAACTGCTCCGGTTCGACCCAGACTTCGTGTGTCTCGGCTTCGACCCGGTGGGTTACGACCTTGATGAACTTGCCTTCGTCGTGGGCTTTGGAGTGGAAGCGCGCGCTGAACGTCTTCTGATGGACCCACTGGACGCTCTTCTGGGCGTTGATGGTGGAGACGATGCTGGACGAATCGATGCCGCCGCTGAGCGAGCTGCCGACCGGGACATCGCTGCGCAGCCGGATCCGGACGCTGTCGAACAGGAGCTCGCGGAAGCGCTCGATGGCACGGGCGCGGTCGTGGGGGACGTCGATAGCGCAGGGCTCCCAGTAGCGGCGGGCTTCGCCGCGGCCCTGGTGATCGAGCTCCAGGTAGTGGCCGCCGGGCAGGCTGTCGATGCCCTGGAAGAAGCTCTCCTGGTCCTGGTCCAGGTCGCCGCGGGAGAGGTACCGGTACATGGCCTTGCGGTTCGGTTCGCGCAACTCCGGGCGCACGGCGAGGATGGCCTTCATCTCGCTGGCGAAGACGACGCCCCTGGGCGAGCGGGCGATGTAGAGCGGTTTTTCGCCGAAGCGGTCGCGGGCGAGGAGGAGTGTGCGCTTGCGGTTGTCCCAGAGGGCGAAGGCGAACATGCCGTTGAGGCGCGGGAGGCAGGCGGCGCCCCACTGTTGGTACGCGCGAAGGAGGACTTCGGTATCGCCGGCCGAGCGGAAGGCGTGGCCGAGAGCCTGCAGCTCTTCCCGAAGTTCGATGTAGTTGTAGATCTCGCCGTTGAAGCTGAGCGCGAGGCCCGCTTCGTCATCGATGAACGGCTGATCCGAGGCGGCTGTGAGGTCGATGATGGCGAGGCGGGTGTGGCCGAACGCGATGCCCGGGGCGAAGTAGGTGCCCTGCCCGTCCGGACCGCGGTGGTGCAGCGTCGCAACCATGGCGTCGACGAGTCCTGGAGGGACCGGTTCGCCATCGGCGCGCAGGATGCCAGAGATGCCACACATGCAGTCTCGCAACTCCCCGGAGGTTCTCGTCGTGGTTCAGCCCGGTTGCCGCCCGGGAACCGATCGATGGGCGATCCTAGCAGCGGTTCGCGTAAGGGGAACTCAGTGTCCCGTGAACCATGCATCCGCCGTAGCCCTGCTCACCGTATAGTACTTTTGTGCCTGGGAACATGTGGGACGAGCCGGAAGAGCCGCAGCAAGAGCAAGACCTCGACCTGCGCGTCCTGCGCGTCGGCGCGCAGCCGATCGACGACTCCGGCACCCTCCGCGTCGTACTCGAGACGACGCGCGGCCAGATCGAGGGCATCCTCCACCCGGTGGAGGGCGGCACAACGGCCGTCATCTGCGTCGGCGGGGCAATGGGCGGAACGGAAGGCCCGGCCGACAGCCTCTACGCCCGTCTCCACCTGCTGCTTTCGAGCGCAAAGGTGACCGTGCTGCGCATCCAGTACCGCAAGCCGAACGAGTTCGAGGAGTGCGTCCTGGACGCCCTAGCGGGGTGCTCATTCATGAAGGGAATCGGTGCGACCGACCTCGCCCTGGTTGGCCACAGCTTCGGCGGCGCGGTCGTGATCAAGGCGGGCGAACTCCACGATATGGTCCGGGGCGTGGTCTCGATGTCTCCGCAGTTGTACGGAACGCGCCAGGTGGAAGCTCTGAACAAGCCGCTCCTGCTCATCCACGGCATGTCGGACACGATCCTGAGTCACGAGGCGAGTGAAGACATCTACCGGCGGGCGCTCGAACCGAAGCGCATCGTCCTCTATGCCGAAGCGGGCCATTCGCTCATCCAGGCGAAGCAGCAGATCGACGATCTGCTTTCGGACTGGATCCCCGCCCGGCTCGGCGGCGTGCCGGATACCGGCGGGCGCGAGGAGTACGGGACGCCTTAGCGGGACCGCGACTTCAGGCGGGCGGACCACCCGCCTGCGCCGTTGACCCCGCGCTCGGTCCAGGTGCTGCGAGACGACCGGAAGTGCCCGCCGATCGCCGTGCGATAGGGGCCGGAGATGCGCACTGCGTAAGCGCCGAAGCCCTCATCGCGGAGGGGTTTCCAGTCTTCGCGGTACGGCGCCACGACGTGGTCTTTGCCGACGTTCTTCGCGGAAGTGAGGAAGGCGAACCCGATCCCGCTGGAGACCGCGAGGAGCGAGCGGTTCTCCATCCGCGCCGTGCGGACGAGGCCATCGAAGAGCTGGCCGAGCTCCTTCGGCGAGGGGAGGCTCTTGGCGTCGCGTTTGAGTTCGCCGATGGACGCCCGGAGCTCCTTCAGTTCGAGCGGCGGCATGTCGATGAGTCCGGCGGCGTTGCCGGTGGTGCCCTCGAGCGCGCCAAGGAGATCGTCGACCGACGTGAAGTGGGTGCCTTCGGCGAGCACGCCCGCCTTCGCGAGTTCGTCTTCGAGGGCTTTCAAGTACGTCTTCGAGCCGTTGAGGATGTCGCTCGCGGCCGCCAGCAGCCAGAGGGGCGAAAACCCGAAGGCCGCGATCGAGCCGAACTCCACCACGTTCCCCGCGGCTTTCTTCACGGCGACGCGGCCGGCGGTCGGCGTGCCCGGCTCGGCGGACGGCTGGCCGTTCTCCACTCCCCCGACGAGCTCGATGGCGATGCGAAGGAGGTTCTTGGCGGTGACTTCGTACAGGCGAGAGCGGCGCACGAGGCGCGGGAGGAGGAGTTGGGCCGTTTCGTGGACGCCGCCGAAGGGCCCCGCCGAGAGCGCCCGGATGGCCCGTTCGGGGAGTGAAGCGACGTACCAGAGACGTATGCGCGGGAGTTGCATGATCCGATCGTAGCCGACCGCCGGGGAGCGCGTGTCCGCGGGCGGGATTGGCCGCCGGACATTTGCTAAGGTGGGTGGCAATGGGAGTACTTCACGAGATTCGCGAGGACATCCGCGCCACGATGGAGCGCGACCCGGCCGCACGCAACGTGGTCGAGGTTGTGCTCTTCTACCCCGGTTTCCACGCCCGGCTGGCCCATCGCGCGGCGCACGCGCTGCATCGCGCGGGCATCCCGGTGGTGCCGCGGGGGCTCATGCACCTGACGCGCTTCCTCACCGGCATCGAGATCCACCCCGGCGCGACGATCGGCTCCCGGTTTTTCATCGACCACGGGATGGGCGT
The DNA here is from genome assembly GCA_937864275.1 of uncultured Dehalococcoidia bacterium. Classification (GTDB taxonomy): domain Bacteria; phylum Chloroflexota; class Dehalococcoidia; order Tepidiformales; family Tepidiformaceae; genus Amarobacter. The sequence continues at coordinate 1,677 of CALMIW010000651.1, read as the reverse complement.
CGTCATCGGCGAGACGGCGGAGATCGGGGACGACGTGATGCTCTACCAGGGCGTCACCCTCGGCGGCACGAGCACCCAGCGGATCAAGCGCCACCCAACGCTGCGCGACCGCGTGACGGTCGGCGCGGGGGCGAAGGTCATCGGCGGAATCGAGATCGGCGAGAACGCCCGCATCGGCGCGGGTTCGGTGGTGGTGACGAACGTCCCGCCGAATGCGACGGTGGTGGGCGTGCCGGGACATATCGTCGCGTTCCACGATGATTCGAACGGCGCCATCCAGCGGCTCCCGGACCCCGAATGGGAGCGGATGAACGAGCTTGAGCGGAAGATCGACGAACTCCACGGGATGGTGGAGCACCTGGGCGAACACCTCGGCGTGATCCACGCGAAGCAGCACGATTAGCGCCCACCGCCCCGGTGGCGAGTTGGCTCAATAGGCCGCTTCGTTCACACCAGGCCCCGCGACGGTGCGAGGCCACAGCAGAACCAGGGCCACGGCGATGCCGCTTAGTAGGAACCCGGCGATTAGGCCTGCGATGGTGAGAAGCGGGTTGTGGACGGCGGAGTGGAGGTTCCAGGCCAACAGCACGCAACACGTGATGGGCCAGAGCCACAAGAGCCAACCTTCCAGGTAGGTGACGGTCCAGGCCGGGATGCCGCCGATGTCGTCACTCTGCTCATCGAACGTCCGCGTGAGGTCTGTTTTGGGGATAGCCCCGAACTCCCGGCTGTCGCCGCTGGCGTTGCGGTTATCGCCCATGACGAAGTAGTGCCCGGCGGGGATTCGCACATCCTCGATGGGCGTGCGCTGGTTCCACGGGCGCGTGACGTAGGGCTCATCCAGGACCTGCCCGTTGATGAACACGCGATCGTTGCGCACGGACACACGCTCGCCGGGCAGTGCGACGATTCGCTTGGTGTAGCGGGTGAAGGTCGTATCGACACTCGGCGGCACCGGGAACGTGACCAAATCCCCCCGGCGGGGAGCAGCGACCGCGTACAGGTGTGGGACCTGGACGAGCCGGTCGCCGACGTTGAGGGTCGGGTCCATCGATGTGCCACCACCGATGAAGTCCGGATAGGCGAACGAATAGAGCAGCCGCCCGAAAACGAAGGGGTTCAGGAGGAGGAGAATCGCGACCGCGACGTAGATCCGTCCACGGGACGGAAGCTGAACTGGACGCTCCACGATTCTAGATTCGGCGGACTTCGGGCGCCCGGACAACGTTTGCTATCCTGCGTCCATGGGATGGGAAGAGCGCGCGAAGAAGCTCGATGCGAAGCGCCGGCGGATGCGGGTGCAGGGCCGCGGCCTGCTCACGGTCGAGCCATCGGCGATTGGCAAGCGGTTGAAAGAGATGGGCGACGGCCCGAAGCGCCGCCGCAAACGCTCGCGCTAGGCGGACCTACTGCAGCACTTCGACATCGATGGCGCGCGTGACCACGACCCAGTACTGGACGCCGTTCCGGAGTTCGGCGAGCGTCTGGAGTTGCGGGTCGAGCGAGGGTCCCCAGCGCAGCCACGTCTGTGAGCCCTGGTCGAAGACGTAGACCATCGAGACCCAGTTCGCCTTCGAGCCGAACACCCGCTCGGGATGCACGTAACCGCCCTGCCAATCGACCAGGGTCGCACCCTCCTGGAGGGAGAGCGTGGTCGGCGGCGGCGGAGCCGCGGGG
>CALMIW010000650.1 GCA_937864275.1 uncultured Dehalococcoidia bacterium | reverse complement strand
CTGGGTGTGCCCGCTACCCAGGTCGGTGTGACCGTGCCGCTCGGGACGTTCGCCTTCGGGCCAATCGCCGCCAGCCTGGCGTCACTCCGCGAAGCCTACGAATCGCTGATCTGAGATCGTGTCGCCCGTCGCCGGCGGTTTGGCCGGACGGGCTACTCGAACACGTACTTCACGCCGCCGTCCGAGAAGCCGCCGCTGAACCGCAACTCGAGCACCTGGGCGTCTTCCGGGACGATGAAAACCGCCTGGACGGTGGCGGTGCCGGAGGCCGCGACGTTGGTCGGCGCCGTCTTGTTGTTCACCGCGATCACAGCGGCTGAGACCGTTTCGGTCCTGGTGTCGCCGTCCTCTTCATACCGCACCTTGAGCTTCGCGGCGTCTTCCGCCACCAGCGCCCCGCTGCCTGTCCCGTTCACGATCGTCCATTGGAAGATGATCATGCGTTCCGAGGGAGCGGGCCGGATGATCTCGGCGAGCTGGTCGCCGGGGTCCACCGCGCGGGTGAGGCGGAGGAGCACCTCATCGGTGCCGAAGTCTTCCTGGAAGCGGTGCGCGGGCTGCTGCTGCCCGGCGACGACACGCTCGTAGTCGAGCCCGTCGGCGGTGACATAGTCGCTGCCGAGCGCGGCCGCGGTGAGGAAGAGGGCGCCATAGCCGGCGGCGACCACACCGCCGATGAGGCCGTTTGCCACTGTCGCGCCGTTGCTCGCGGGGCCGGTGTCCGCCGAGAGCCCGTAGCCGGGGAAGCGGTCGTTGAACGAGGCGAAGTAGCCCATGACCCGCCAGTACCAGCGTTGGACACCGACGGTGAACTGGAAAATGCCGCGCGGGTAGCGCCCCGTGAAGAGGATGGCGAACCAGGCGATGACCGTGACCGCTATGACGGCGATGGCGAGGAACGAGAGCACGAAGAAGTGCGGGATGAGGAGGATGGACTTCCAGAACAGGACGCGCCAACGGCTTAACTGGCCCGAAGGCGGGTCATCGAAGGTCAGCGTCACGGGGCTGTCTTCCTTCGAAAAACTGGGGAACCTGTCGGTGAGGAGGAGCCAGTAGGAGTGGCTTCGGGCGGCGTAGGCGAACGCGCCCGAGAGGCCGGAGAACAGCCAGTCGGGGTACTTCCGCCGCCAGAAGACGGCGGTGTAGCCGAGCAGCAACGCGACCTGGGCGAAGTACTGCAGCAGCGGAAGCATGATGAGGAGCGGGATGACCATGATCCCGCGGATGAAGGTCGTCCCCCGGTTCAGCTGGTCCGGGAACTCGACGTCGAAGTGCATCGGGTAGCGTTCGTGGGCTGGCGGTGCCCACTTTGGCGCGTCCGGGGGCGGGACAGGCGGCGCCTCCGCCGCCGGGAAGAACAACGCCGGCGCCGGGGGCTCCGCCGGGGAAGGCTCGGAAGGCGCGGGAGGCTCGCCGGCGGCTGGAATGGCTCCCCGGCGCTCCTCGTATTCCTCCTGGGAAATCAGGCCGCGCTCGCGCAGGCGCGCGAGCATCTCGGCGCCGGATTCGGCGGGCGGCGGAGACTCGGGAGCCTCACGCAGCGTGGGCTCCCAGGACCAGGGCTGCTGAGGCTCGGTCTCGCCGCCGGGCGCGGGCGGTTCCTCGCCGGGTTCGTTCGCAGATGGCGGTGTCGTCATCGGGTCGTTGACCTCCCGGCGCGTCCCCCTCGTCGCGAAGCCGGCCGTGCGGGCATTCTAGCTCAGGCTGAACGGCGGATACTGATCCGTGAGGAGCCCGGCGTAGGCAGTGAGGCGGGTCTGCCAGCGGAGCACTCCGGTCAGGAAGTTGTGCATGCCCGCGGGGACCGAGCCCGTGAAGAGCGCTGCAATCCACGCGATGAGCAACACAACCGCGGCCGCGATGAGCACGAAGTACAGCACGATGATGTGCGGGATAATCATGAAGTAGCGGAAGAACACGGTGAGACGGTTGCGTCCGGTCTCCTGCCCTTCGGCGAGCAGGCGGACGGGGTAGTTCGCATCGGGGCCCATCGCGAACGGCGGATAGGCGCCGGTCAGCAACCAGGAGTAGCCCGAGTAGCGCGTCTGCCAGTGGAGCGCGTTCACGGAGAACGACAGCAGCCCGGCCGGGTACTTGCCGGTGAACAGGATGGCGAACCACGCGATGATGGCCACTACGCCAGTCGCCAACCCGATGAACTCGAGGATGATCGCGTGTGGGATCAGCATGAACAGCCGGAAGAAGACGGTCAGGCGGCTTTGCGGCGCCGGCCCATCGACTTCCAATCCGAACGGGTATGCGGGGGCCATACTCATCAGTGGTCCTCAGGCCGGCTGCATTGTCAGCCCGCGCCGTGAGTCCCGGGGGCGCCGAGACCTTTACCTTGTACGCCCGCTCGGGCGGCAATGTAAAGGATTCTCGACAGGATTATGGCGAGAATCGTGGTTGGCCCTTAGGCAAGTACCGCAGTCGCCTGGCGAATGAGGGATTCCCACATGCGGTTGCCGTCCGTGCCCCCGACAAGGCCTTCGCCGGCGCGTTCGGGGTGCGGCATCATTCCCAGCACGTTGCCGCGCGCGTTGATGATTCCGGCGATGTTGCGGGCGCTGCCGTTCGGGTTCGAAGCGGGCGTGACTTCGCCCGACGCGTCGCAGTAGCGGAAGACCACGCGGCCTTTCAGTTCCAGCTGGTCGAGCGTCTTCGCATCGGCGTAGTAGTTGCCCTCGCCGTGCGAAATCGGCACGCGGATGACTTCGCCGTCCTTGATACCGTCGGCCCAGGGCGTTGAACCGCCTTCGCGGCGCAGGTGCACCCACTCGCAGCGGAACTCCAGGCTCTGGTTGCGCATGAGCGCGCCGGGGAGGAGGTGGCTCTCGCAGAGCACCTGGAAGCCGTTGCAGATGCCGATGACGGGCTTCCCGGCTTCGGCGAAGGTGGCCACCGCTTCCATCACGGGCGAGAAGCGCGCGATAGCCCCAGTGCGCAGGTAGTCCCCGTAGGAGAAGCCTCCCGGGAGGACGACCGCATCGAAGCGCGAGAGGTCGGTCTCGCGGTGCCAGAGGATCTCGGCCTGCTGTTCGAGCACGTTGTGGAGGACGTGGTAGCAGTCGCGGTCACTCCAGGTCCCGGGGAAGCGGATGAGGGCGAACTTCATGCACCCCAGTCTAACGCCGGGGTGGAGTTACCGTTAGCGGCCGGATCAGACGGCGCGCGGGAGAATCGGCTTGCGGCGCTGCACGAGCGGGCCGTGTGCGGCCAGCAGGCGGGCGAATTCGGCGCCGTCGACGGCTTCTTTGAAGAGATGGCCCTGTCCCTGCTTACAGCCGATGCCAAAAAGGAAGTCCCACTGCCACGGGTTCTCGATGCCCTCGGCGACGACGTTCATTTTCAGGGCATTGCCCATCTCGACGATGGCGCGAAGCACCGGGCCGCTGGTCGCATCGACGCCGAGGCGCGCGATGAACGACTGGTCCACCTTGAGCGTGTCGACCGGGAAGCGCTGGAGGTAGCTGAGCGACGAGTAGCCGGTGCCGAAGTCATCGATGGCGAGGCCAACCCCGAGCTCGCGCAGTTCGGCCAGCATTTCGAGCGTGGACGGGATGTCCTGGATGAGGACGCTCTCGGTGAGCTCCAGCTTGAGTTGCTTCGCCGGCAGGCTCGTCGTTTCGAGCACCTTCAGGATGCGGCGGGGCAGGTCGCGCTGGCGGAATTCCGCCGCGGAGATGTTCACGCAGACGGTGAGCGGGAAGTGTGGCCGCGCGCGCTGGAACTCCATCGTCTTGCGGCAGGCCTCCTCCAGCACCCACTGGCCGATGCGCACGATCTCGCCCGTCTCTTCGGCGATGGAGATAAAGGTGGCGGGAGAGAGGATGCCGCGGTGGGGGTGGTCCCAGCGCAGGAGCGCCTCCATCCCGTAGATGTCGCCTGAGCGGAGGTCGACGATCGGCTGGTAGTGGAGCAGGAGCTCCTGCCGTTCGACCGAGCGCCGAAGGGCGTTGTCGAGGTCGAACTGTTCGGCCGGGATGGCATCTAGTTCGGGCGTGAAGAGGATGTGGCGGGCGCGGCCCTCGCCCTTCGCGCGGTAGAGGGCGATGTCGGCTTTGCGGAGGAGGTCGGTGCTCGTCCGGTCGGCCTGCGTGCTGACGGCGATGCCGATGCTCGAGGAGACGAACATTTCGTGGCCGGAGAGCGAGAACGGCCGGCGCAGCGAGTGGAGGATCCGTTCGGCGATGCGAAGCGCCGTCGCCTGGGCGTTGGTGGATTGCACCAGCACCGTGAACTCGTCGCCGCCCAGCCGCGCGACCAGCTGACCTTCGGCCGCGCCGACCAGGCGCTGGCTGAACACCGAGAGCAACTGGTCGCCGACGCCGTGGCCGAGGGTGTCGTTGAGGTACTTGAAGCGGTCGACATCGAGGAAGAGCACCGCCACGCGGTTGTCGCGCTGGGGCACGTTGAGGGCCCGGGTGAAGCCGGAGAGGAAGAGCGCGCGGTTCGGGAGGCCGGTCAGCGGGTCGTGAAAGGCGCGGTGGACGAGGCTGTCGGTGGACTCCTGGATGGCGCCGGACATCTGGTTGTAGGCCGAGGCGATGGCGTCGATTTCGCGGATTGGAGACTGCGAGGCGCCGCCTTCGAACTCGCCCTCCGCGGCGGAGCGCAGGGTCGCGGCAAGCCGGTCGAGAGGGCGGGCGATGCGGCGATGGACGACAGCCATGACGGCCAGGCCGAGGGCCCCTGCCACCGCGGCTTCTGCGGCGAACCAGGCGGCGCCCGCCGGAAAGACCTGGCTCACGAGGAGTGGCAGCAGGACGACCGGGAGCAGCAGTACTCCGAAGCAGAGCGCGATTGGGAAGCGAACCTGGTTCCTGGCCTCGGGCGACATCCGCCTGCCTTCTATGGGGCGATCGGGTAACGCCGGGGTTACGCCCCGGTGTCGCTCGTCATTAGGAACATCGTCGGATGGAAACTCGCCAACAGGGTCGTAGCGGTCCATTCAGGCCGCCACCTGGAGCTGCCAGGGTTGCCGGAACAGGTGGATCAACTCGGCTGCGACTACCGGGTCAAAGGCGGTCCCCGTGCCCGCGCGGACGGCGT
>CALMIW010000649.1 GCA_937864275.1 uncultured Dehalococcoidia bacterium | reverse complement strand
TCGCCGAGTCGATCCACCGCGAGATCGGCGCGCTTCCGTCGTGCGCGTGACCGTTCGTCCCCAGGCTGACGTTGATCGCCACAGGCAGGTCCATCTGTTTGCCCAGGTCCAGCAGGTAGTCCACGGCATGAGCGAGCCGCGTCGAATCGTAGAAGCTCTTCCTGCGGTCGCGGTCCTCCGCGCCGGCGCCGATCAGCACTCCCGCCAGTACCGCGTTCCGGCACACTCCCAGGTTCCCCGCGGCGATGCTCGCGACGTGCGTCCCGTGTGCACCGTCGACCGTCTGTGATTGCCGCTCGACTTCCCACGGGCTCACGCCGAGGCCCGGCGCCGCCTTGATCGCCGCGTCCAGGTGTGCCTTCAGGAACTCGGCGCCGTACGCGTGCGCCGGGTTCGAAGACGGCGCCGGGCGCGCGTTCCCGCCCTGGTCCCAGATCGCCGCCCACCGCGTCTTCCCGTTCCCGTCCAGGAAGTCCGGGTGTGCGAAGTCGAAACCTTCCACGTCGATGATGCCGATGAGCACCTTCGGCGAGCCGCTCGTCGCACCGAACTTCCGCAGTGCCGGCGTCGGCGCCCCGACCGAACTGCTGACAACCGAGGGCAGGGGCGCCTTCAGCGTCTCGCCGATCTCCACCCAGGCGACATCGGTGTCCTCGATGAGCCGTGGGATGTCGCTCGGGCTCATCGTCGTCACCACCAGGTCGCGGCGCTGGGCGTCCGTCGCCTGGATGATCCCTCCCGGCCGCGCCGACGGGTCTTCCAGCTGGACAAAGACGTTGACCTCTACCTGCGACGGCAGCCCCGGCAGCTTCCCGCGCACCACCGACTTCGGCAGGTCGCTGCGCTTGATCGGCACGGCGCCCTGCCCGCGGCATGGTGGCGTTCCCTCCAGCAATCCGGTGTCTTCCACCCGCATCGCCGCCGAAAGCTCCGCCCGGACGGCGTTCACCGCGTTGTTGCCGTTCGCGATCATCCGTAGCTTCGGCTGGACCTTGTCGAGTTGGCCGCTGAACAGGACCTCGCTCTTCGATGGCATTGGCGCTCCTTGCTGCGGCCCGCATCCCGCCTAGGCGGCGCCGACGGGCTCGCGCAAGGGTAGCCCGTCCGGTGCTGGAAAATCCAGAGACGCAATACGGGCTATCCGGTGGAGTTTGCTCGGGAGTTAGCGGGAGATCTGGCCCATGATGTCGGCCGAAGCGCCGGCTGGAGCCGCGACTTCCACCACCCGCTCGTCGACGTCGTCGAATTCGAGCCGGAGCGCCCGGGTCACCATCGCGTGCATCCGGTACGTCCCGATCGCGTAGGTCAGTTCCAGGATCGCTTCGTCGCTGAGGTGCTCCTTCAGGCGCGCGAACGTCGCATCCGGCACCCGCCCATCCGCGAGCACCAGGTCGTCCGTGTACGCCAGGATGGCGCGGTCCTGCGCGTCGAAGACATCCGAACTCCCCCAGTGCGGGATCGCCGCGATCTTCTCCTCCGGGATCTTCGCCGCCCGCGCTGCCTTCGAATGCTGCGAGAAGACGAACTGGCTGCCCGCGCAGTAGCCCGTCCTGGTCAGCGCGAGCTCCCGCTGGTATGGCGTCATCACCCGTGCCCTGCTCGAGAGCAGCCCGAAACCGGCCTGGGCGTGCGCGAGCACGTCTGGCGATAACGCGTACACAGTCCACCAGTTCCCCGGCGTTCCCGTCGCCGTGCCCGGCTCCGCAACCGGGTCGCGGTCCTGGAACAACCGCTGATAGACCTGCTGGATCTCCGGCGTAGCTTCCGCGCGGGGGACTTGTCGCAATCGGGGCATTCGAATCACTCCTGCATGGACGTTCAGGGAGGCGGCCGGCTCCGTGGGCTGGCCGCTCCGGAAGCGAACCATACGCCGGAAGCCCGCTGCCTTCCCGCCGAGCCTTCTTCGTCGGCAGGTCAGGCGCGCGCCCGTCTCTCCGCTGCGAACGCCGCCAGCCGGTGGCGGCCATGAATTCCGAGCTTCGTGCTGAGCGCCTGGATGTGCGTTCGGACGGTGTTCTGGGAAATGCACAGGCGTGCTGCGATCTCACGATTGGCCAGCCCGGCCGCAATCGCCGTCAGCACCTCCCGCTCTCTCGGAGAGAGGTGCAGGTCTGCTTGTTGGCCGTCCCCGCAATGCTCCGCGACCATCCGGAGGAGGCGTGGCGGAACGAACGGTCCC
>CALMIW010000648.1 GCA_937864275.1 uncultured Dehalococcoidia bacterium | reverse complement strand
AACGCGCAGAGCCGCATCCTCATCGAGGAGCTCGACGATGCCTTCGACCGGGCCGCGAAGGACCGCGACGTGCGCGTCATCGTCCTCCGCGGCGAAGGCGACCACTTCTCCGGCGGCCACGACCTTGGCAGCCCGGAAGAACTCGCTGACCGCGCCGCCCGGCCGATCGCGGAAGGCCTGCGCGGCCGCTTCACGCGCTCCTGGGACCTCTACGTCGATATGACCCTGCGCTGGCGAAACGTTCCCAAGCCAACCATCGCCGCCGTCCAGGGCTACTGCATCTTCGGCGGCTGGATGATCGCCTCGGCCTGCGACGTCATCATCGCGGCCGACGACGCGCTCTTCCTCCCGACGAACTTCCAGTACTTCTCGGTGCCGTGGGACATGCACCCTCGCAAGGCCAAGGCGATCCTGTTCGAAAGCCGGCTGGTCGATGCGCAAGAGGCCGAGGAGCTCGGCTTCGTCAGCTGGGTCGTCCCCCGCGCCGAGCTCGATGCCGAGGTGGCCGACTACGCGGCGCGCGTGGCCGAGAACGACCCGTTCCAGTTGCGGATGATCAAGCTCGCGATCAACCAGGCGCAGGAGACGCAGGGTTTCACCAGCCACATCTACGGCGCCCACGCGCTCCACATGTTGAGCTCCACCGGCGAGGCCGACCCGGACTACGCGCTGAAGAAGCCTGGCGGCAAGCGCCGGCCCATGGTCCAGCGGGCCTTCGAGAACTACGAACGCCGCAAGAACCGCACGCCGCGCTAACCCCGCCGCCCTTTCACGGAGGTCTCTAATGCCCGAGCAATGGTCCAACTGGTCCGGGAGCGCGACCTCCGAGCCGCGCCGTATCGAGCGCCCGGCGAGCGAAGACGACCTCCGGGAAGTGGTCCGCCGCGCCGCACGCGAGGGCCTCGACCTCCGGGTCGCCGGGACGGCCCACCCGTTCACGCCGGTCGTAGCGACCGATGGCGTGATCGTCTCCCTGGACGGGCTCTCCGGGCTCGCAAGCGTAGACAGGGCAACCCGCGAGGCGACCCTCTGGGCCGGCACGAAGCTCCATGAGGCGACGCACCTCCTCTGGGAGAACGGCCTCGGCCTGGCCAACCAGGGCGATATCGACGTCCAGTCCGTCGCCGGGGCCATCGGCACGGGAACCCACGGCACCGGGCCGCGTTACGGCAACATCCCCAGCCGAATCACGGCGATGCGGCTCATCACCGCAGGAGGCGACGTGCTCGACACGCGGGACGCCGGCCCCGAAGTGCTGCGCGCGGCCCGCGTCTCGCTGGGCATGCTCGGCGTCACCAGCCAGGTGACGATCGCATGCCTTCCGCGCTACGCCCTCCACGAGCGCGTCTGGCGCGTGCCGGTCGAGGAAGCGCTCGCCGGACTCGCTGCCAAAATTGCCGCCAACGACCACTTCGAGTTCTTCTGGTATCCCGGCACCGACATCGCCGAATGCAAAGCCCTCAACCCATCGCCCGAACAGCCCGCGGGGGAAGAGCCGCCGCCGCTCGACGGCCCGGGCGAGCGGGTCGGCTGGAGCCACCGCATCTACCCCTCGGTGCGCGAACAGCGCTTCAACGAGATGGAGTACTCGGTGCCAGCCGAAGCCGGCCCGGAATGCTTCAGGGCGGTGCGCGAGGTGATGCGCACGCAGTTCCCGAAGTGGGTTTGGCCGGTCGAATACCGCACGCTCGCCGCAGACGATGCGATGCTCAGCCCCGCCTTCCAGCGCGAGACGGTGACAATCTCCGTCCACCAGGACGCGCGCCGCCCCTACGAGGAGTACTTCCGCGCCGTCGAACCGATCTTCCGCGCCCACGGAGGGCGCCCCCACTGGGGCAAGATCCACTGGCAGACGCGCGACGACCTGGCGCAGCTCTACCCCGAATGGGAGGAGTTCCTGCGGGTCCGCCGCTCCCTGGACCCGCAGGGCCGGTTCCTCTCTCCCTACCTGCGCGGCCTCTTCGCCTGAGTTGCGGCTTATTCCTTCTGCAGGATGTGGACCACGCAGACCGAGCCCGCGCCCATCATGTGGGCGAGGCCGAGCCGCGCGCCTTCGACCTGGCGGACGCCGGATTCTCCGCGCAACTGCTGGGTAATGTCCCAGATCTGCGCGAGGCCGGTCGGGCCGCCGGGATGGCCGCGCCCGATCAGTCCGCCATCAGTGGAGAACGGGATGCGCCCGCCTATCGCGGTCGCGCCTTCGGCCACGAGCCGGTCGCCTTCACCGTCCGGGCAGATGCCGAGCAGTTCGTAGTACATCAGCTCTTCGATCGGGAAGGCGTCGTGCACGTGGACCAGGCTGAGGTCGTTCGGGCCGACGCCCGCTTCTTCGTACGCGAGGTTCGCCGTGATCCGCGTCGATTCCGAAGGCCCGACGATCGCGCCGAGGAACACATGCCCGGGCTGGTAGCGCTCGGACTGCATCTGCGAAGCGATGACCTTCACCAGCGGCCGGCCGTTGGCCAGTTTCTCGGCGACTTCGCGGGTCGCGACGATCGCCGCGGACGCTCCCGCGCCCGCGCCGCAGGCCATCATCGCCGTGTGCGGATAGGCGACCATCGGCGCCGCCAGCACCATTTCGGGGGTGATCTCCTGCTCGGCCTGGCGCTCCGCGTACTTGTTGAAGCGCGCGTGGTTCCAGTTCTTGGCCGCGATCTTCGCGAACGTCTCCACCGTCGTCCCGTTGTCGTGCATGCGGCGCACGGCCCAGAAGGCGAAGAACGCCGCCGGGAGCAGGTTCGTGTCCATCGTCGGGCGGCGCGGTCCCCCGGCCGCCGCCATGTTGCCGAGGCGGCCATCGAAGGCGATCGCCATCGCGACTTCGCTGCTGCCGCCGGCGACCGCCATCACCGCTTCGCGGAACGCTGACGAGCCGGTAGCCGAAGCGTTCTCCACGTGCACAACCGGAAGGCCCGTGAGCCCCAGGTCTTTGGCGAAAGTAACACCGTCGAGCATGTTGCCGCCGATGTAGCCCGTGTACAGCGCGCCGACCTCGCGGAACGAGATGCTCGCGTCTTCGAGCGCGGCCATCCCGGCCGTGTAGTGCATGTCGCGCCGGCTCACGTCGTGCTTGCCGTAGCGGTGCATGCCGACGCCGATCACATAGACATCGCGTCCAAGGCTCATTTCGCACCCTCCACCAGGCGGAACGCGATCGTGCAAAGCTCGTTCCCTGCCTCATCCTTGCCGACGGTGCGAGTCACCAGCCGGACCTTCTGGCCGATCGCCCAGTCGCCCATCTTGCCTTCGAGCGGCGCCTGGATCCGCACACCCTCCGGGAGATCGACCTGGCCGGCGCCGAAGCCGCCGCCGGCATCCATCTCCTGGCTGCCGAGCCACGGCATCACGACGAACGTCCACGAGTAGATCTCGCCCTCCGTCGACAGCTCGCAGTCCTCGACCGCTTCCAGGGAGATCGGGCAGCGTTTGCGCCGCGGCCAGAAGTACGTCTTCGCGGCCGGGCTGTAGGACCCGAGGAGTACCGGCGAGGCGCCCGCCTCCTCGGGGATGCGGAAGTAGCCTTCTTCGACAGGGACGTTCACGGGGTGGTAGGGCCTCCACGCTGGTGATTCATGTGGGTCGAATCGTCGCACCGGCCACGGAAGCGGACAAACCTCGCTGGCTCAGACCGTCGCAAAGAAGGATTCGAGCAGGGACGCGAGTTCTCGCGGCCTTGCGAAGGGGATCTGGTGGGCCACCCCCGGGATGGTCTCGAGTTGGGCGTGTTCCAGCCTTGCGATCATCTCCCGGGCCGCCTCGGCGGTGAGCACATCGCTTTCCGAGCCGCGCACCAGCAGCGCCGGGCAGGCGATCGCCTCCCACATCGACCAGAGGTCCAGGCGGGCGTCCCGCCCTTCGGCCAGGTCGTCGAAGAAATGCCGCGCGATCGCCGGGTCGAACCACGCGCCCTCGTCCCGGTACCTGGCGATCCAGCCGGCAATGCGACGCGAACCGGGCGTCATCTGGCCGTGCGGGTACGCGTCGATCACCGCCACACCTGCCACGCGCTCGGGCAAAGCCGCGGCGGCCATCGTCGCCACCCCGCCGCCCATCGAGAACCCGGCGAGCAGGCAGCGCTCGATCTCGAGCTCGTCCAGCGCGAGGGCGAGGTCGGCGAAGTGCTGGTCGCCGCCATAGGCTTCGTCCGGCGCCCACTCGCTTTCCCCGTGACCGCGGGCATCCAGGGCGATGACGCGC
>CALMIW010000647.1 GCA_937864275.1 uncultured Dehalococcoidia bacterium | reverse complement strand
ATTCCTTCGAGCGCCAGCGGCAGTTCGTGCAGGACGCTTCCCACGAATTGCGCACGCCGCTGGCCGCGATTCGGACGAACATCGAGGTCACCGAGATGGACCCGGAAGTGAGCGTCGAGGAGTACCAGGAGCTGGTTGCCACCATCAGGGGCCAGCCTGACCGCCTGACGCGGCTCAGGGAGGACTTACTGCTGCTGACCCGGGAGGACCACGACCGCCCCGAACGCGAGCCCGTCGAGGTCGGCGCACTCGCGAAGGAAGTTATCCGGGAGTTGCAGCCGGTCGCCCAGGCCCGCCAGGTCTCGCTGGCGACGGTTGGCGCCGACGGCCTCGAGGTGGAGACCAACCCGGACCTGCTCTATCGCTGCGTGCTGAACCTGGTCGACAACGGAATCAAGTACTCGGGCGAAGGAAGCACGGTCACCGTCCGCATGCGCCGGGAAGGCGCGAACGCGGTGATAGAGGTCGCTGACAACGGCGCCGGCATTCCGCCGGAGAACCTGCCGCACATCTTCGACCGTTTCTACCGGGTGGACCGGGGACGCAGCCGCCGCGAAGGCGGGACCGGCCTCGGCCTGGCGATCGTAAAAGAACTTGGGGAGCCGCTGGGCGGCGGCGTGGGCGTGGCTTCGCGGGGGGGCAAGGGCAGCGCCTTCACCATCCTTCTCCCCGCCTCGCCCGCACCGGAACGCGCCGAACGCGGCTCGCAGAAAAGCGCTGGGGAAACGGCCCTTTCAGTATCCACGGGGCGAAGTTGACCCCCACCGATCGCACTCGTACGTTGAACCTTCGTATACCCGCACCCGCGAGGTAAGCAGACGTACCGCGCACCGAGTCGGCTCGTGGCCTACTTGCTTGCGGAGGGAACCACAGGTTGACCCAGATCCTCGATCGCATTGACGGCCCAAGAGACCTTCGCGGCCTCTCGTACGAACAACTCGAACAACTCGCTTCCGAAATCCGGCACTGCCTCGTCGACACCGTCGATTGCATCGGCGGCGGCGGGCACCTGGCGTCGAACCTCGGCGTCGTCGAGCTTTCGATCGCCCTCCACCGGCTTTTCGACACGCCGAAGGACAAGGTGGTCTGGGATGTGAGCCACCAGGTGTACGTCCACAAGATGATCACCGGGCGCAAAGAGCAGATGACCACTATCCGGCAGTTCGGCGGACTCTCGGGCTTCGCCGACCGCAAGGAGAGCGAGCACGACGCATTCGGAGCGGGACACGCAGGCACCTCCATTTCCGCGGCGGTGGGCATGGCCGTGGCGGGTGAGCTCAAAGGCGACGACTTCTACTCCATCGCCGTCATCGGCGACGGTGCGATGACGGCCGGCATGGCGCTCGAGGCGATGAACCACGCGGGCCACGCCCGCCCGCCGAAGCTCATCGTCATCCTCAACGACAATGCCATGTCGATCTCTCCGAACGTCGGCGCACTCAGCAAGAACGTGAACAAACTTCGCGTGGACCCGCTCTACCGCAATGCGAAGCGCGACCTCGGGGAGTTCGTGGAGCACCTGCCGCTGGGACGCCAGGTGTGGCAGGGCGCCAAGCGCGTCAAGGCCAGCATGCGCGACCTGCTGGTGCCGGTAACCTTCTGGGAGCAGTTCGGGTTCGAGTACTACGGCCCGGTCGACGGCCATAACATCCATGAGCTGGAAACGACCCTGCACGCGATCAAGCGCGTCCCTGGCAAGCCGGTCCTCCTGCACATCCTGACGGAAAAGGGCCACGGCATCCCGGAGGCGGCGGCAGACCCGATCAAGAGCCACAGCGGCACCTACTGGCTGAAAAAGCCCGTCGCGGCCGATGCCCCCAAGCCACGGCCGACGTACAGCCAGGTCTTCGCGGAAGCCACGCAGCAGTTGATCGAGTCGGACCCGAAGGTGGTGGCGGTCACCGCGGCCATGCTCGAAGGCACCGGCCTCGCGCCGGTGCATGCGAAGCACCCCGACCGCGTCTTCGACGTCGGCATCGCCGAGCAGCATGCCGTGACCTTCGCCGCCGGCCTGGCAAGCGAAGGCATCAAGCCCATTTGCGCCATCTACTCGACGTTCCTCCAGCGCGGGTTCGATTCGGTCGTCCACGACGTCGTCGTGCAGGACCTGCCGGTGGTGTTCGCGATGGACCGCGCGGGCTTCGTGGGTGACGACGGCAAGACGCACCAGGGCTTCATCGACGTGAGCTTCTTGCGGTGCCTGCCGAACATGGTGGTCGCCGCGCCGAAGGACGAACGCGAGCTCCGGGACCTGCTCTACACGGGTGTGAACCACAACGGACCGTTCGCGTTGCGCTTCCCGCGCGGCACCGGCCCCGGCGCGCCGACCGATGAGCCGATGCGGCGACTGCCCATTGGCCGCGGCGAAGTGCTGCGCGAGGGCAGGGATATCGCGCTCGTCGGCTTCGGAACAACCGTGTCTGAATGCCTTCGTGCCGCCGACATCCTCGAAGAGTCCGGCATCGATGCGGCGGTGATCAACGCGCGTTATGCCAAGCCCATCGACGAAGAACTCCTCCTCCGGCATGCCCGGGGGACGGCGGGGACCAATACCCCCGAAGAAAACGTCCGGGCAGGGGGATTCGGCGACGCCGTCCTGGAAGTCCTGGCCGACCATGGCCTCGCGGACAAGTGTCTCGCGAACCTGTCCATGCCCGACGCCATCGTCGACCACGGCCCGCAAACAACCTTCCGGCAGATCCACCAGCTGGACGGGGCCGGCATAGCCGCCCGCGCGAAAGCCACGCTGGCAGGACACATCGAAGAGCCCGTGCCGTCGCTGGCGACCAACTGAGATGGCGGCGTCGCTGCCCGGGGCACTCTCGGCCCACCTTCCAGCAATCGAAGAGGCCTTGCAGGCGGCGCTCTCGCAAGGGCCGGATGACCTCACTCACATCTCGCGTTATGTAATGGGCTGGGAAGACGCAGCGGGCAACCCGCTGCGCACCGGCGGGAAGCGCATCCGGCCCGCACTCTGCGTATTCGGGGCGGCGCTCTTCGGAGAGCGTCCGGAAGCAGCATTGCCCGGAGCGGTCGCCGTGGAACTTGTCCACAACTTCTCGCTGGTGCATGACGAGGTGCAGGACCACGATGCCGAGCGCCATTCGCGCCCGACGGTCTGGGCGCTCAAGGGAGAGGGCCAGGCGATCAACGCGGGCGACTTCCTCATCACGCGGGCGATGTCGGCACTGTTGGACGCTCCAGGGCCTGTCAGCCGCCGGATAGCGGCTCTCTCCGTCCTCAACGAAGCGATGGCGCGGATGATCGACGGACAGTGGCACGACATCGCCTTCGAGTCGCGGGAGTCGGGTTCTCCCGGAGGATACCTGGCGATGGGGCGGGGAAAGACCGGCGCACCGCTCGGCGCCCCGCCCGCGATGGGAGCCTTGCTCGCCGGAGCGCCGCCGGACCAGGCGGCGGCACTGCAGAAATGGGGCGAAACCGTTGGTCTCGCGTTCCAGGTACAGGATGACTACCTTGGAATCTGGGGAGACCCTAACCAGACCGGCAAATCGAACGTCAACGACATCGTCCGCCACAAGAAGACGCTTCCGATCGTGCATGGGCTGGCGGGAGCGCACGCCGAAGCGATCAGGGCGGCGTACGCGAATGCAGTGGTCTCGGAGACGGACGTCCAAGATGTTGTACGGGCACTGGACGAGGGTGGGTCTCGCACCTTCGCCAAGGAAGAAGGCGAACGGCTGGTCGCGCGGGCGAATGCGATGCTTGCCTCCTTCGAACTACGCGCGGAGGCGCGGCAGCAGCTCCGCGAGATTGGCGCCTACCTGGTAGACCGCGACCGCTAACAATTGCCCGTTTGGGGCCACTCCCATAGCGTCTGGCTGTGTTCGAAAAGGTCCGCGAGGATATCGCTCTTGGCGTCGCCTGGCACAGTGTCCCGGGGGTCCGCAACCTGCTGGGGGCGCGCGCGGAGACCGCCGCGGCGGTTGTGCTCTCCTCCGAGCTGCAAGTGCTGCTGGTCTACCGCTTCCAGGCGTGGGCGCGCGCACACCACCTTCCCCTGGTGCCGAACCTCTGCCGGCGGCTGACCATGCTCCTGGCGGGCGTCTCGATCGGCGACAGGGTGGAGATCGGCCCGGGCCTGCTGATGAACCACGGCCACGTCATCATCGACGGCGAGGTGCGCATCGGGCCGAACTGCTCGATCGCCCCATTTGTGACGCTCGGACTGAACACGG
>CALMIW010000646.1 GCA_937864275.1 uncultured Dehalococcoidia bacterium | reverse complement strand
CACCAGCGGGCGGCGTGGATGACGGGCACCCTGCCGGCGTGCGGCGCGCCCCACGAGCAGCACCAGCACGGGCCACACCCAGTAGAACTGCTCCTCGATCGAGAGCGACCAGTAGTGCTCGAGCGGCGAGGTCGCCGACCGGAACAGGTCGCCGTAGCTGCCGCCGCCCGCGAGCTGCACCCAGTTGAAGACCTGCAGCACGGCGCCGATCACGTCCGACCGCAGCCCGTCGACGTCGGTGAAGGCGCCGAGGTGGCGGGCCACCACGACCCCCGTGACGCAGACGGTGCTGGCGGGCAGCAGCCGCTTCACGCGCCGGGCGTAGAACGCACCGACCCGCACGGTGCCGGTGCGTCGGTGCTCGACGAGCAGCAGGCTCGTGATCAGGAACCCGGAGAGGGTGAAGAAGACCGACACCCCGAGATAGCCGGCCCGCATCCACGGCAGCCCGGCGTGGAACAGCAGCACCAGCACCACCGACACCGCGCGCAGCCCGTCGAGCGCGGGCTGGTACGCGAACGTCGTCGACGGTGGCACCGCTGAGGGCGCGCGCTCGTGGGCGCTCGAGGACAGGACTGGTTCGGACACGTGGGTGTGTGGCGACCCGCCGGGCGCCGGGTTCGCGCGCCGCACTGTATTGCCGCCGGACGCATCGTCCCACGTCAGCGGACGTGCGACCTCACGCATCGCACCGCCTGCGACCGGGCGACGTCAGATGTCAGACGTAGCTGCGGCCGTCGAGGTTCCGGAGCCCGCCGGCGAGCGACGCGAACAACTTGCGGCTGAGCGCCGGCACCTCGTCGATCGCGGCGAGGAACTCGCCACGCGTGAGCACCAGCAGCGAACAGGTCGAGGCGCACTCGACGCTGGCCGAGCGGTCACCCTGGTCGAGCAACGACAGCTCGCCGACGACCGCGCCGGGTCCGAGGTCGACGACCTTGCGGCCGTTGCGGCGCACCGTGACCGTGCCCTCGAGCACCACGAACGCATCGCTGCCGGGCATGCCCTGGTGCATGATCACGCGACCGGCCGGGAGCTCGATCACGTCGCTGTGCGCGGCGATCTTCTCGAGGTCCTTGCGCGAGCACTCGCTGAAGAGCGGGACGTGCTTGAGGTGATCGATGTACACGCGTTTGCCGACCATGCGGCCCACGCTACTCCTCCCCCGATCGAGGGCGGGGGTGACCGTGGACGCAGCACCGGTCGCAGGAGGTCCGGCAGGTGGCGTCCGGCCCGTGCGACGTCGCCGCTCACCACGACGGTGCCTCGTGTTCGTGCCCGCCGCGGTGCTCGCACTCGGACTCGCCGCGTGCAGCGACGACCAACCCGAGGTCGAGTCCAACACGCCACGGGTCGAGGTGGACGACGACGGCGAGCGGGCCGACCGGCTCCTCACGCTCGACCAGGTCACCACGGCACTCGGCGACGACCGGCTCGAGCAGGCCGACTTCGACGACGTCCCCGTGTTCGAGAACCCTGATCCCCGTGGCCCGTGCGGCGCGGAGGTGCCCGCGCTCGAGTTCGGTGACGATGCGGTCGGCCGCTCGTTCGGCACCAGCGACCAGGTCGTGTTCGAGATCATCAGCACCGAATCCGACGCGCTCGGCACGTATCTCGACGCGTTGATCGCCGACCAGCCCGACGAGTGCCCCACCTATGCGTCACGGACCAACCAGGGGCTGATGCAGACGGTGAGCGACGTCGTGCTGCTCGACGTGGCCGAACTGGGCTCACGCGCCGTCGGCTGGACGAGCCACATCGAACTCCAGGGGCAGGACCTGTACGGCGGCGTGGTCGCGTTCGCGCTCGACGGTCAGGTGGTGTTCCTGCAACTCCAGGGCATCGCGCCGGTGGACGGTGACGCACTCGCAGCCCTCGGGGCCGCCGCTGCGGCCAACCTGGCCGCCCCGGTCGCCGGCTCGTAGGAGCCGGCCCGCGACTGAGGACGGGTCCGAACTCCTGGGTGCCACGGCCGCCGGATCATCTGCGACGGTGAGGACTCACTGGCGCCCGAGACGTGACGCCCGATGTCCTGGGCGCCGACCACTTCAGCCGACCTGGGGTTTTCGGCGAGCCTGGCACCCAGAACATGACCGGTCGTGCACGCCCCGGGAACGACCGAGGCCCCGCCGGAGCGGGGCCTCGTCGACATCACATCGTGGAGACGAGGGGAATCGAACCCCTGACATCCACCTTGCAAAGGCGAAACGGGCGCTTTCGTGACCTGCGACGACTTCAGAAAATGCCCTCTGAGCTGGGAGTATCTGTCCTTCCTGTCCCATCCTGTATCAGGGCGTCCCGCTTCGTCTGTGTACCTGGTGTGTACCTGGAGAGCTAGCCTGCGGGCGTGGCCTCCATCCTCGAGAAGCGACTGAAGGACGGCTCGCGCGCGTACCTCGTCCGGTTCCGCACAGCTGATGGGGAGGAGCGGTCGAAGCAGTTCAAGCGCAAGCGCGAGGCCGAGGCCTACGCCAACCTCGTCGAGGTCGACCGTCGCGCAGGCGGGCTGATCGATCCTCGCCTCGGCCGGATCACCGTCGGCGAGTGGTGGGATCGGTGGTGGCCGACGGTGACCAATCTTCGGCCGAGCACTCGTGCCAGAGACGCCCAGTACTTCCGCACGCACGTCCGGCCGGCGTTCGGTGACACACCGCTCGGAAAGCTCGACCGCACCTCGATCCGGAAGTGGGTGGCCGACCTCGGCTCTCAGTCCGGGAGCAACCTCGCTCCGGCCACGATCCACAAGGTCGTGCAGGTCTTCAACAAGCTGGTCACCGCCGCTGTCGAGGACCGGCTGATCCCGCACAACCCGGTCGCCAAGATTCCGCTTCCGAAGATCGAGCCCCAGGAGATGCGGTTCCTCACGTCCGACGAAGTCTGGAAGCTCGCCGATGCGATCGACCCTCGCTACCGAGCCTTCGTCCTGGTTGCCGGGTTCGGAGGGCTGCGGCTCGGTGAACTCCTCGGGCTCAGATGGGAGAACGTCTACCTCGAGGCGCAGTGCATTCAGGTGCTCGAGACGCTCGTGGACGTCGAGGCACAGATCGAGTTCGGTCCTCCGAAGACGAGGGCGAGTCTTCGGCCTGTTCCTATCCCCTCGTTCGTCGTCGAAGCGCTCCAGGCGCTCGACTCTCCGGGGCATTCTGCCTACGACCTGGTCTTCCGCTCGCCCAAGGGCCAGCCGATTCGGCCGGCACTTTTCCGCCGGAGGTTCTGGACCCCTGCCGTCCGCAAGGCTGGCCTCGAGCCGCTGCGCATGCACGATCTCCGCCACACGGCCGTGTCACTGTGGATCGCAGACGGTGCCCACCCCAAACAGGTGGCAGCGCTCGCAGGACACACGTCGGTGTCGGTCGTACTGGATCGCTACGGGCATCTCTACCCATCACACCATTCCGATCTGCTGGAACGGATGGAGCGCCGACGCCCTTCAAACGCTTGATCCGTAACGCGACCGAGCCCTCCGTAGTCGCCACCACTTCACATCTGAGCGGTGAATTCAATCTCTCTCGCCCGGCAGTGGAGAGGGACGGGCCCACGCCCACCGGAGTCCATCATGGGTTGGAGCTGCTCTTGGTTGACGGCGCAGGTCGCGCGCCTATCACGTAACTTGCAGCGGGCCGCAAGAACGTCGCTCGTCAACGACCGGGGAGTGGTCGAGCCGTCCTCGGTGGCGGTCGTGACATTCCAGCGGCAAGGTTGCGCTGGATGTCGCCTTATCATCGTGGGAAAGCTGCTCAGCACTCACGCATTGGAGACAGGGTCCAGAGCACCAATTCATCCGCAAGTGCTAGCAGCTGATCTC
>CALMIW010000645.1 GCA_937864275.1 uncultured Dehalococcoidia bacterium | reverse complement strand
GGGTTGACCCCCGAGGCCACGGGGGCGCCGATCCGCGCGCTCGGCGCCGACCGGGTGATCGTGGCGACGGGCGCCAAGCGCCCCGCCCCGCCCATTCCGGGCGGCGACCTGCCGCACGTGCACACCGGCGACTCGCTGCGCGCCACGATGCTCGGCACCGCCACGGTCGACGAGGCCGGGTTGTTCCTGCGCACTGTCGGCAAGCTGGGCCGGCTGTCGGGGATCACCAAGCGTCCCGCGTGGATCCGGCGCCTCACCACGATCGCGCTGCCGATGGGTAAGAACGTCGTGGTGATCGGCGGCTCGCTGGTCGGGCTGGAGCTGGCGGAGTTCCTCGCCGAGCGTGGGCGTCGCGTGACCCTGCTCCACGAGTCGCAGCAGCTCGGACTGCCGCTGGCCATGCCCCGCCGCTGGACTGCGGTGCGTCACGCCAAGGAGCACGGGGTCGACATCCACCGCAACGTCACCGTCACCCGGATCACCGAGTCGGGCGTCGAGTGGGCCGACGCCAAGGGCGACACCGCCTCGGCCACGGCCGACATGGTCATCTACGCCGACGGCACCACCGCCGCCGCCCCGCTGGCCGACGAGCTCCGTGCCGCCGGCATCGACTGCGAGGTCATCGGCGATGCCGGCGAGGTCGGCTACATCCACGGAGCGATCCACTCGGCGTGGAGGGTCGCGTCTAAGGGGTGACGGTCCACGACGGTCCGTCGGTGCAGCATGGGACATCACGAGTTCCGCGCCTTCTCGCCACGCATGTGGCGACCACACCGAGGCCGTTCGGATCGGTGGCGAGGGGTACCGCTCACGGCGGGAGCGGCATAGACGAAATTCCTCCAGACACGACTAATCGGCCGATTTCCGCTGCAGCGCTCGCCGACGCCCTGCCGCCTTGAGTCGCGAACGTGATCGACGTTTCAGCGACATTCTGCGCGCTGCAGACGCATCTCGTCCCACCGGTGGACGGGGTACGTCCTCGTCGTCGTCGGCCCATCGCAGACCGATCGCGTGTCGGAGCACCGCGACGCTGTCCTTGGTCGGAGCCTCGTGGCCTGGCGAGTCTCTGCGCCAGTACCGCGTGTGCGCGGCGACGGGCGTCCTGAGCACGCGGTCCCGGCTCTTGCGCGGCGCACTGATCTCCACTGGGATGTCCACAACCCCGCGGCCGAACACCGGGGCGACGGGGCCGCCCACAGGGTCGCCGCCGAGCCACCGCGTCAGTGGAAAGTACAGGTTGGTCCATCGGGTGGTGGCGAACGGCGAGGCTTCGTGCGCGATCAGAGGGCCATCGAACTCCGTGCGATAGAACGCGACCGGTCCGCTGCCGTCCGCGCCGGCCGCCGCCTGGACCGGCCTGCCCGCGCGGCTCCACACACTCTCCCGGTTCTGCTGCTCCCCGAGGGGTGGGCAGGCGGGGAGCTCCTGCTCTTCCTTCCGGCTCTCGAAGCTCTCGCGCTTGGTGGCCAGGAGGTCCTGGGCGTGGGTCAGCGGCGACCCCAGCGTGATGAAGTCGGAGACACGCCAGGGCACGCCCATCCGGAGCTGTTCTTTCTGAAGCTCCGTCTGCACCGCGTGGTAGTCCCGTCCGGCCGGCAAGGGCCGCGGAGGGTCCTGCTTCCCGGGGACCGCGGTGAGGAAGTTCCAGGCCTTCGGCTGCCGGTCGGCGAGTTCACCGGACCCACCACCGTGCCCGTCCTCCCGGGGCTGACGGAGTTCGTCGAAGACCAGCCGGATCGCGTCGTAGGCGATGACGCTGCCCAGACTGTGCGCGACGATGATGAGTCGGTCGTAGAGGGGCTCCTCGTTTCGGTCCTGGTGTCGGTGCAGCGTGAGCAGGAGGTCGCGGGCGTCCCTGCGGACCTTGTCTCGCTGGACGTAGTCGGCGATAGCCGGGTTGAACCAGCGTTGGGCGTCGGCGACGGAGGTGGTGAGCACGCTGCTCGCCATCTTCTTCGCGACGGCGCGGAGGGCGCCGAGCGCGAGTGCCACCGGAACAGCGGTGAGCACCCACCTCACGTAGGGGTTCTCCGGGTCGAGGAGGAGCCAGCATGCGGCAGCGATCGCCGCGACCACGAGCGCCGCCAGCGCGATGATCGCCCGCACGGTCCACACGACGCGCCTCAACTGCGAACCCCGCGCGTTGGTCAGCAACAGCCGCACCATCCACCTCAGCACGGCGCCGGTTTCGCCTGTGCCGAACGTCGGTTGCCAATACAACTCGAAGAAGTCGGTCCGCGGCCAGCCGCGGGACTCGATGAGCACCGGCCTGTGTAAGTCGAGGTACTCGGCGTCGCGGTCGAGGCGACGCTCGACGCGCGCCGGCGGGGTCAGGTCGGATTTCTTCCCAAAGACGTTGGCGACCAGCGCCGAGACGGTGTCCATCGGCTGTTGGTTGCCGATGCCGTGCACCACCACCACGGCGATCGCCTGGTGCCTCTCGCGATGATGCCTCGGCGCCCGTTCCTCCGGCGTGCTCCCCATCCGCCAAGGATGGCGGGAAATCCTCCGTGCGGCAAGGGCGAGCGTGGGTCACGGGCATCGGAGGTAGCCGGCCTTTTCGGGTCAGATCGGCCGCGCTTCTGACGTGGGTGAAGACCTCGTCGTCGTCACGTGTCTCTACCCACTGATCAACGGCGCGGCCGCCCGGCCGCCGGTGCCGGGGCGGTGGCGGCGGTGGTTCTCATCGAGCCGCCGGTCATCACGTCCATGGCGAACCCGACGTACTGCCGCGCGACGTCCTCCGGTGTCAGCTCGCCGCCGGGCCGCCACCACGTGGGGATGGTGGTGCACATCGTCACCACCGCGCGAGCGGCCTCCTTGCTGTTGTCCGGGCGGAACCGGCCGGTCGCGACGGCGTCCGCCACCTCGGTGTCGACCATCTGCTGCATCCGGTCACGCAACCGCGCGATGCGCCGGTAGTGCACCGGCTCGAGGTTGCGCATCTCGCTGGCGCCGATGAAGGCGAGCTCGCCCTCGTAGGTATGCGCCAACGCGAAGCTCTCGATGATCAGACAGAAGCGCTCGACCGGGCCGGGAACGCTGGACTGACGTGTGCGGGCCCCGCGATTACGGGTACCACAAGTTGGTATTTTCACGCCATGGCACAGAACACCTCGATCAGCCTTGATGATCATTTCGCGAACTTCCTCGCCCGAGAAGTCGCGTCGGGCCGGTACCGGTCCGCCACCGAGGTCATTCGCGCCGGCCTACGGCTGCTCGAGGACAGAGAGACACAGCTGGCCACGCTGCGAGTCGCGCTCGTCGACGGCGAAGCCAGTGGCACGCCGGAGCCCTTTGACTTCGACGCGTTTGTTGCGGCGAAGAAGGCGTGACCGGGTACAGGCTCACCCCAGCTGCACAGTGCGCTGCGCGGCACCTCTGAATCGGCCCACCCCGCCCGGTCCGCGCCCTGAACGGGCAGGGGATGGTCGATGATCGGTCCACTCACGCCCCGGGGGCGCGGGCCTCGGCGATCCAGGTGCCGGCGCCGAGGCGGATGTCACCGTCCACCACGTGGGCGCTCAGCGCGTCGGCGGCCGCCGTGACGGCTGCGTCGCGGGCGTCGGGGTCGGCATCGAGCAGCGACATGACCGCGGGATTCTGCTCCAGCGCCTGCCTCGCCACCTCGTCGAGGGCGCCGGCCGGACCCAGGGTGCCGTACAGCTCGAAAATGAAGTCTTGCGGATGCGTATTGTCGGTGTACAGAGCGAAAGCGCCACCCCCGCTTGAGTGGAGGCCGTTGGCGCCTGGCTTGCCCGTGAGGCCGGGAAATACCACGAAAGACTGCCATGGTCCGCTTGCG
>CALMIW010000644.1 GCA_937864275.1 uncultured Dehalococcoidia bacterium | reverse complement strand
GCGCGTCCGCATGGTTGCCCGCCCCAAGCTGAACCAGATCAATGGCGGCATCGTCGGCGACTTCTCCCTGCTCCTCTCGAACAACGCGAACACCGCCGGAACCTGCTTCGGCGATTCCGGCGGCCCGAACTTCATCGGGTCCTCGAACGTCATCGCCGGTGTCACTTCGTTCGGCATGAACGGCACCTGCGGCGGCACCGGAGGTGTTTACCGCGTTGACCGGGCAGACGACCTCGACTGGCTGCACGGAGAGTTCGGCGCCCACCTGCCCTAACCAAGACGGCCTCAGGCGAGACGGCCGGGATCCTCTCCGGACCCCGGCCGTTTTGCGTTCGACAAACCCCGTGCCCCAATCACACAATCGGGGCGTGGCGAGCATCGCGGTCATCGGCGCCGGCGCGGTTGGCGGCTACTACGGGGCGCGGCTCGCTCAGGCAGGGCACGATGTGCGGTTCCTGCTGCGCCGCGACCTTGCAGCCGTCCGCGAACAGGGACTGCGGGTGTTCAGTCCGCGGGGAGACTTCCATCTCCGGGATGTGCGGGCCGCTGCCACCCCGGACGAGCTGGGCCAGACGGACTGGGTGATCTGTTCGCTGAAGGCCACAGCGCTCGAGTCGGCGCGCGAACTCGTCGCGCCCTGCGTCGGCCCGAACACGCGCATCGTCGCGCTGATGAACGGACTCGGCATCGAGCCACGCTTCGCGGAGTGGTTCGGCGCCGAGCGGGTGTTCGGCGGGATGGCCTTCGTTTGCATCAACCGGGGGGCGCCGGGGTTTATCCACCACCTGGAGTACGGGCGCGTCTCCATCGGCCACGCGCTGGACGAACCGGCCGAGAACGCGAAGCTGGAGACCCTCCTGACCAGCGGCGACATCGAGACCGTCGTCGCGCCGAACCTCCGTTACGCCCGCTGGGAGAAGCTCTGCTGGAACATCCCGTTCAACGGGCTAAGCGTGGCGGGTGGCGGGATCGGCACACAGACGATCCTCGATGACCCGGAACTGCGCGAAACGGCCGCTCGGGCGATGCGCGAGGTTGTGGCGATGGGCAACGCCGACCTGGAATCGCTGAACTCGACGGCCCGGCTGGACATGGACGAGGTGGTGAGCCGGATGTTCGCCCTCACGGAAACGATGGGCGACTACCGCACGAGCATGGTCATCGACTTCGTGCGAGGGAACCAACTCGAAGTCGAGGCGATCCTTGGCAACCCTGTTCGGCGGGCCAGAGAACTGGGTGTCGCTGCGCCGGCCGTCGAGTCGCTGTACGCGCTCGTGGCGCATGCGGACCGGGTCCGGCGCGGCCCCCGGAAAGTGCTCCCGCCGCAGGACCTGGACTCGATCCTTTAGCCGGCCGTCGTGGGTCAGGCGCCATCCGACAGCGTTGTTTGAAGAAACTCTACCGCCCGTCTAGACTCCGGACGCATTCAGGAGGTGCAGACCATGGAAGCTCGCGACTTGCTGGTCGACGGAGTCGACCAGATGACGGATTGGCTCGACGGCGCAATCAAGGGCCTTACCGCCGAGCAGGTGAACTTCCTGCCGCCGGGACAGACCGTGAGCATTGGCTTCAACACCTGGCACGTCGTCCGGACGGCGGACAACATCACCAACTTCGTCCTGCAGGACCGGAAGCCACCGATCTGGATTGAGAAGGGCTACGCCGACCGGATGGGGCTCCCGAAGGTGGACCAGGGCACCGGCATGAGCATGGAAGACGCGCGGGCGCTGAAGTTCGACAACGACGCACTGCGGGACTACCTGGCCGAGGTTCGGAAAGGCACGCTCGACTTCCTCAAGGTTGTCCCGATGGACAAGCTCGACGAGGTGCAGATGGTGAAGCCCCTCGGCGAGATGCCGAAGTGGAAGGTAGTCCGCCAGGTGATCATGACGCACGGCTTCATGCACCTCGGCGAGATCAACGGGATCAAGGGTCAGCTCGGCCTTGGGTTCTTCATCTAGCGGGACGAAGTCGAATCAGGCTGTCGCGGGGCGCCCCACGCCGAGGTAGCGGACGCCCGCGGCTTGGACCGCCTTGCGGTCGAGGGCGTTGCGCGCATCGACGATGAGCGGAGCGATCGCGGCCCAATCGAGCGTCGCGTAACTCCGGTGGTTGCTGTGGACCACCGCCACGTCGTATCCCGTGAGGGCGGCGGCGGGTTCAAAGCCGAGTTCTCGCACGCCCTCTTCGCTGAGTAGCGCGTCGTGTCCGCGGACGATGGCTCCGGCGTTCGTGAACTCGCGCAGCAAGGCGACGGCGTTGGTGTGGGATGTGACGGCGACATCGGGGCGGAAGGTAAGGCCCATGATGAGCACGCGCTTGCCTGAAAGGCCGCCGACGAGGTCTGCCGCGCGGCGGACGACGTAGCCGGGCATGGCGTCGTTCACCCGGCGCCCCAGCGCGGGCAGGGCGCTCGGCCCCTCGCCCTGCATGAGGAAGCGCGGGTAGACCGGGATACAGTGGCCGCCGACGCCGGTACCGGGGACGTGGATGTGCGAGTAGGGCTGGGAATTCGCCGCGGCGATCACTTCGGTGACATCGATGCCGTGGACGTCGGCGATCATCGCCAGTTCGTTCGCCAGGGCGATGTTGAGGTCGCGGTAGGCGCCCTCCGCGAGCTTGCTCAGTTCCGCCGCTTCGGCGCTCGCGAGTTGGAGCACGTCGCCGCCGAAGACTTCGCGGTAGAAGGCCGCGGCCTTCGGGCCTGCCTGCGCGTCGACGCCGCCGACGACCTTCGGATACTTCGTCAGGTCTTCGATCACGCGGCCCATGAGGAGGCGTTCGGGGCTGAACGCGACGTGGAAGTCGACCCCCAGCTTCTTGCCGGTTGCCTCCAGGCGCGGGGCGAGCTCGCGGCGGGTAGTGCCGATCGGGAGCGTGGTATCGAAGATACAGAGCGTGCCCGGCTGAAGGCCCCTGGCGGCCTCCTCGGCGGCGGCGAACAGGTACTGGAGGTCGGCGCGCCCCTCGGAGTCGATGTCCACCCGGACGGCGAAGAGGACGACCTGGGACTTCGAGACCGCCTCTGCCGTCGCCGTGGTGGCGCGGAACGTCCCGTCTGAGATGACCTGCTTCAGCACCGCGTCGAGGCCGGCCTCATCCGGGATAGGGTTCTCGGCGCGGTTGATGCGTTCGACGAGCGCGGCGTTGATATCGCAGCCAAGGACGTGGTGCCCCTTGGACGCGATCGCCGCCGCGACCGGGAGGCCGATTCGCCCGATGCCGACGACGGCGACGTTCATGATGTGGCGGCCACCGGGTCCACGTGGACCGGCATCCCTGTCTCGCCGGAGCGGACGAGGGCCTCGGCGACGGCGAGGGCGGCCATGCCATCGAGTGCGCTGACCGGCGGCGGCCCGCCGGCGAGGACGGCATCGCGGAACGCTTCGAGTTCGACCCTGAGCGGCTCGCGGTTGGGGATGGGGTAGCGAGTCATCGGGCCTTCAGTTACCGAGGCGTAACGGCCCTCACGCGCGGCCGCGTCGAAGTTTTCGTAGAACGCGAGCGACTGGGCGGCGTAATCGACGACGAACATGCCTTTCTCGCAGAGAACGGTGAGCGTCCGCTCCTTGGTCGGGGTCAGCCAATTGATGTCGAGCGTGCCCATGGCGCCGCCGTGGAAGCGGACGAGCCCGGCGAACATGTCCTCGTTGCCTGTCGCGATGTGGCTTCGAGACTCGGCGTAGACGCGTTCGATCTCGTCGCCGAGGAGGTAGCGCATGATGTCGATGTCGTGCGGGCCGAGGTCGTAGATAACGCCAACATCGCGGAAGATCGGAAGAGGGTCGTGTAGGGAAAGAGTGGAG
>CALMIW010000643.1 GCA_937864275.1 uncultured Dehalococcoidia bacterium | reverse complement strand
CAACGACTGTTGGCTATCGGAGCAGCGGCGATTGGCAGCACGGTACTGGCGGCATGCGTGTGGGGCGGCGAAGCAGGCGCGCTGCCGACGGGCGCCGCCCCGGCGGCAACCTCCACGCGCATGACGGCACCGACAGGAGCGACACCGGCGGCGGCCACACCGGCGCCCGCAACGGGCCAGGCGCCCCGCCAGCCGGGCGGCTCGCTGCCGGGTGGCGGCACCAAGCCCTCCGCGCTCACGCCCGACGAGACGGTGACGTTCTGCGAACCGGGCGACGGGGTCGAGTTGCTCATGGACGTCTACTACCCCGAGGGCCACCCCGGGGACTCGAACGCCCCGGCGATCGTGTACGTGCACGGCGGCGGATGGACGGCCGGGACGCGGACGGCCGGCGAAGGAATCCGCTACATCCCCTCCCTGCTGGACGCCGGGTTCGTGGTGTTCGCGGTGGACTACCGGCTCGCGCCCGAGTACGAGTTCCCGGCGCACATCCAGGATGTCCAATGCGGCGTTCGCTACATCCGCGCCAACGCCGGCGACTTCGGGATCGACCCGGACCGGATCGGGGCGATTGGCGGAAGCGCGGGCGGGCAGCTCGTGAACCTGCTCGGCACCGCCCAAGACGGCGACTTCGAGCTCGTGGGCGGATACGAAGAGTTCTCCAGCGAAGTCAGCGTGGTGGTCTCGATGTTCGGGGCGAGCGACTTCAGCGACCCCAACATGGACACCCACAACGAAGCGCACACCCGCGTCTTCGGCGAGGACACGACGACCGACGAAGCGACCGACCCGCTCTCGGTCGCAAGTGCCGTGAACTACATCTCCAGCGACGACGCGGACTTCCTCCTGATGCACGGCGAGGAAGACCCGGTGGTGCCGATTTCCCAGTCCGAGATCTTCGAAGCGGCACTCTCCGATGCAGGCGTGGACGTGACCTTCGTCCGGGTGGAGAACGCCGGCCACGGTTTCGCACGGACGGGCGGCACGCCGAACCCGACCGGGAGCGAACTCATCGAGCTGGTGGCCGAGTTCTTCAGCGACCACCTGTAGATCCACCACAGGAGACGTGAAGAGGCGCCCTTCTTGCGAAGGGCGCCTCTTCGTTGTGGGCGAGGGAGCCCGCCCTACTCGTAGCGGAGGGCCTCCGCGACCGGCACGCGGCTCGCGCCACGGCTTGGCCACCAGGTCATCATCAGCGAGAACAGGAACGAGGCACCGATGACGACGACGATTTCCGCCCAGGGCATGGTGAACTGGATGTCCGCTCCCTCGGTGAAATCGGGCGAGGTGAGCAAGTTGCGGCCGAGGACGGCGCCGCCGACGACTCCCGAGAGGATGCCGACGACCGCCAGCAGCTCGGGTTTGCTGCCGGCTTCGAGGCCGAAGCCG
>CALMIW010000642.1 GCA_937864275.1 uncultured Dehalococcoidia bacterium | reverse complement strand
GCGCGCTGGCCCTCGGCTCCAGTCGATGGGCGAGGCCGTTGTCGAGCGTGGTGACGGAGATCGAGACGGCGACGAGATCGCGCGCGGCCATGGGCGCGAGCAGGTCCAGGTCGCGCTCCACCAGCGCGTTCTTGGTGACGATGCCCACGGGGTGGGACGTCTCGTGGAAAAGTTCGACCAGCGAGCGCGTGAGCTTCTCCTGCAGCTCCAGGTCGCCGTTGTTGAAGCCGATGTTGGAGGCGTCGAACCCGCCCTGGTGCATCGTCCAGCGCTCGCCGGTCCGGTTCAGGATCTTCGCCGCGGCGGCCATCGCCCTGGTGTGCTCGGAAAGCTCGGCCGGCGCCGCGGTGACGAGGATGCCGGCGCTCGCGAGGTCGCACGGGATCGGCACGCCGTGCTGCTTCGACACTTCGTCGAGGATGTCGGGGAGGTCCTCGCCGGGCGTCGCGGGGCTGCCACACTGGCGGGCGGCGCGGTCCATCAGCGCGAGGCGCTCCGGCACGAGTCCGGCCACGAACATGCCGTGGCGCGCCTCCTTCACCAGTTCCGCGATGTCGATGCCCATCGGGCAGACCAGCGTGCAGCGGCCGCACATCGTGCAGGAGTCGTAGAGCAGCTCCTGCCACTGCTCCAGGTCGCCGATGGTGGGCTTGCGGACCAGCCCCAGCTTGCGCACGAGCGGCGCCAGGGGGCTCGCCTCGCGGAAGTAGGCGCGGCGGAAGGGCTCGAGCTTGTGGATCGGCGTGTACCTGGGGTCGCCCGTCGTCCGGTAGAAGAGGCAGGCCTCGGCGCACAGGCCGCATTTCACGCACGACTCCAGATGCACGGCCGCCGTGATGCCGAACTCGGACACGAACGTGCGCATCGCGGCGTCGACGCGCGCCTCGTCGCTCTGGTCGCCCTGCCGGTCGAACGCGGGCTTGGCGGAGTCTGCCTCACCGAGCACGACCGTGCCTGGGATGACGACGAGTTGCGCCTGCTGCGCGAAGCGGCGCCCATCCCGGTGTTCTCGGCGGTCGAATTGACGACCGACATGGGACACGTCCTTGCCTTCGGGCTCCCTCCTCATGGCTTCTCCGCGATCGCCCGGGAAGTCTTCGCAGCCGCGCAGGCCTCGGGCGCGCTCCTGTTTCTTGCGCACCCCGCCCGCGACGGTCTCCTCCGGGTCACGCACGAGACGGTCGAGTACTTCGCCTCCGTCGAGGCGGCCAACGGTTCGGACGCCAAGCTTCAGAACCTTGCCGCCAGCGGCCTCGCCAAGGGCTTCCGGCTCCCCGGCGTCGCCGGCTCCGACGCGCACACGAAGGACGAAGTCGGCCGCGCCGCGACACGGTTCTTCTCACCGCTGAGCACGGACGCCGACCTCCTCCGGGAACTCCATGCAGGGACATACGAGGCGGTTTCGCTGGTGCAGTAGCGGCTCGGAAGCAGTGCTTCTACGCTTCCCGATCACGAAGGACCCGCATGGAACCGACCATCTTCCACCTCATCGGCAGCCCCGGCGTCGGCAAGTACACGATTGGCAAAGCGCTCGCGGAGGCCACCGGCGCTCGGCTGGTAGACAACCCCGCCATCGCGAACGTCATCTTCAACCTGCTCGACCAGGACGGGTTTAAGCCGCGGCCCGAGGGAGTCTGGTCGTACGGGCGCGCAGCCGGGCGGACGGTTTTGGCCGCGATGATGCAGCTTACACCGCCGCACCTCTCGTTCATTTTCACGAACTACATCAGGGGCGGCGATGCTTCCGAATACGCCCTCTTCCTGGAAAACGTTGCCCTCGCCGAAGCCCGCGACAGCCGCTTCGTCCCGGTCCTGCTCACCTGCGAGACGCCGGAGCTGATGAACCGCATCGGGACCGAATCCCGCCGCGAGCGTATGAAGTTGCTCGACCCGGTGGAGGGCGCCCGCCTGAACGACCTCCCCGCGTTCGAGACCGACCACCCCAATTTCCTTCGCCTCGACGTGACTCGCCTCACTCCGGAGGCATCGGTCCGTGCGATCGTCGAGTGGGCTGATTCGCTCCCGGCCTAGCCATTCATCCAGCGCGGTGCCTGGCGCTTTTCGAACTCCCCGTGCAGATCGAGCAGCTGGGCGAAGTGGTCCAGCGCGTGCCAGAGGACCTTCTCCGCAAGCCACGCCAGGTCGATTTCGCGCCCGTCCGGCCAGGTTCCCGTCCGCAACCACTGTTGGGGCGTGAGTGCCTTGAACATCTCCACGGTCTTCGCGCGCTCTGTCATGAAACGTTCGGCGAGGTCGTTGACGTCGCCATCGGGCCGGTAGCGCTCGTCGAACGCTTCGGTGTCCCAGGATTCCAGTACCGGTCCGTCTTCGGCGAGCATCCGCCGGATTCGCGGCTGGAAGTTTTCGGTTTCGACGGCGATCAGGTGGGCCAGCTGGTGATGGGCCGACCAGATGTCTTCGGCTTCCTCGTGCTGCCACGGCTGCACCAGCGAAGCTGCCCAGTCGATGCCTTTCACGCTCAGCTGGAGCCTGGCCATGAGGGTTGGGTCGGGGATGCGCTGTTCGGCCATGGCAAGGCTCCAGTAGGGGGTTTGCCGCGCGAGGATACGGCATCCGCGCGATACCCGGTGCCCACCCGGCCCGCTAGCGTTGCGGAAGATGGCCATCGATCCGACCGCCAACGGCGTCGTCTCCGGTGCGCACGTGTCCCTGCGCGAGGCGGGCCAGATCGCGCGCAACCGCTCCTCGGCGCTGTTTTCCGAAGTGGCCGCGGGCTACCGGCCGCCGGCGGCGCAGGCGGGGCCGAGCCAGCGCGCGAGTGCGCCCGCCGGCCGCGCTTCCCAGCGCCTCGCGAACCCGCACACGCCCGTCCAATCGAACAGCAGCGCCGATCCCGACCAGTGGGACGCGATGCTCAACCGGCTCGGCCAGAAGCACAACGTTCCCCCGCTCTTCCTCAAGGCGGTGATGCTCATCGAAAGCGGCGGGAGACCCGACGCGGTCGGCGACGGCGGGCACTCGGTCGGCCTCTTCCAGCTTCACGACCAGGGCTACGGCCACGGCATGGGCGACAGCCGTTTCGACCCCGAGGCGAACGCGGACCGCGCGGCAAGGGGGCTCGCCGAAGCGTGGCAGGCGGGCGAGCGCGCGGGCTACACCGGCGAATTCGCCGTCCGCGCCGCCTACGACTACTCGTTCAATCCCGGCGGCGGCTTTGCCTACCAGGGCGATGCGCTCGTCCGCCAGTACAACCAGCTCCGCGTTGAGCAGGGACTCGCGCCAGTCTCCTGATCGCCCCGCGAATGTCATCGATCGTCTGCAGGCCCGGCCGTCCATCGGTTCTCCACGGTGCTATCATCAATGTTCGCCACTGCGTGCAGTGCGCGATTCCTCGATGGGAGTGAACGCCATGGTGACGGCCGGGTATCTCGAACACAGCGTGAACGTCGGCGATCTGAAACTCAGCTACCAGGAATGGGGCAACCCCCAGGCGCAGCCCATCATCATGCTCCACGGCTTCGGTGTTTCCGGGCATATGTTCGATGAGTTCGCCGACCGTATGCAGGATCGCTACCGCCTCATCGCGCTCGACCAGCGCGGCCACGGCGATAGCGATTGGGCCGAAGACGGCAACTACAGCCGCGACGCGTTCGTGGAAGACCTCGAGGGCTTCCGCAAGGAACTGGGGATCGACCGCTTCATCCTCGTCGGCCACAGCATGGGCGGGCTGAACGCGGTCACCTACACGAACCGCTACCCGCAGCACGTGCGCGCACTCGTCCTCGTCGATGTCGGGCCGGAGTCCGCGAAGGAAGGCGTCGACAACATCGTCCGCTTCACGCGCGGCCCGGATGAGCTCGAATTCGAAGAGTTCGTGGAGATCGCCCACCGCTTCAATCAGCGTCGCACGCTGGAGAACATCCGCGAGCGCATGCGCCACCGTCTCAAGCCTACCGAAAACGGCAAGTACACCTGGAAATTCGACAAGCGCTTCCGCCAGCCCGAAAGCGGCCTGAAGATCGGGAGCGAAGCCGGGAACGATGACTCCTGGACGCTCTTCCGAGGCGTCCGCGTCCCGACCCTCTTGATTCGCGGTGCCGAGAGCGATGTCCTCTCCCAGGCTGTCGCCGAACGGGCCTCCACCGAAATGCAGCGTGCCCGCCTGATTGTCGTCCCCGGGGCCGGCCATAGCGTGCCAGGCGACAATCCCGACGCCTTTACCGATGGTGTCCGGGAGTTCCTCGGCGATCTGGAACGCGGTGAGTTCGAACCTTCGGCGGGGACGCTCCCGCTGGACCAGCTCCTCGAAGAGCACACGGCGGCCTCGCGCCGCGGCCCCAGCCTTTTCGTGCTGGTCGGCGCCGGTGCGGCCGCCATCCTCCTCTTCGCGGGCGCCGGTTACATGGTCACCCGCTCGGGCAAGAAGCGAAAAGCCGCCCGCGAGGCCGCGCAGCGCCAGCAGCAGCACAGACTGCGTGGTCGCGCGTCGGCCGTCGCCGGGCATCTGCCGCTCCACACCCCCGACGTCGAACACGCGCGTGAGCGCGCCGCCGAGGTTGTCGCGCGCCTGGGCGTGGCCGGTTCCGAAGGTTCCCGCCGCGCTCGCCAGTCGCTCTCCCAGGTCGACCTGGATCGCGCCCGCGTGGCCGCCCAGGAGGCGCTCTCCGTCCTCAGTGAAGGCTCCCGCCACGCCCCCGCGAATGTCCGGGCGGCGGTTGAGCGTGCCGACCGCGGCCGGGCGAAGAAAGGCAGCTCGGCTGCTTCCGCCGTCACCCGGGGCGCTGGTATCGCCACGTTCCCCACCGTCGCCAGGCTCCTCGGCAAGAAGCGCGAACCCGTGCCGGCGCCGCAACACCGCATCGCCCGATGGCGGAACTGACGGTCAACGGCGCCACGCTTTCCTACGATGATCGCGGCGCCGGTGCGCCCGCGTTCGTCTTCATCCATGGCTGGGCCTGCGACCGGACCTGTTGGTCTGCCCAGGTCGAGGAGTTCTCGAAGGACCACCGCTGCATCGCCGTGGACCTTCGCGGGAGGGGCGAATCCTCGCCCGTCCCGCCCTTTCGCGTTGGTCAGGCGCTCGAAGACGTCGCGGCAGTCATTCGCGAACTCGGGGTAGCCCCCGCCATCCTCGTCGGCCACAGCCTCGGCGGGATCATCGCCCTCGCCCTGAACGGGCGCCACCCGGAGCTCACGCTTGGCGTTGTCGCCATCGACTCGCCCATCACCACCGAAACCGGCGCCGGCTCCCCGCGCTCGGTTTCGCTCATCCGGGAAGCTGGCTCCATGCGCGCCGTCGAAGGCTTCATCCGCAGCTTCGCCTACGACCCGCCGCACCCGGCCGCCCTGGACTATCTCGAACGCGTCATGCTCACCTGCCCGGCGGATGTCGGGGCCGGCATGCTTGAAGACCTCCACCTCGTCGGCCAGGACATGCCAAGGCTGATTAAGGAGGCGGACCGCAAGCCGTTCATGGCGATCTGGGCAGAGAAGCCCCTGGGCGACCCCGCCTGGCTGCGTGACCGTACGATGTTCCTCCGACAGGAACCGGTCGCTGGCACGGGCCACTTCGTCCAGATGGAGCAGCCGGAGGTCACCAACTCCCTGCTCCGCGCCTTCCTGGATGACGCCTCCCGCGACCCGCGCGTAAGTCTCCGGTAATGCCCCAATAGGCCGGAAGGGCGGCCCGCGTTAAGGTCTCTACCGATGAGTGACTCCAAGACCCGCCCGGCACGGCGCAGCACTGCGGCTGCCAAACGCCAGGCGGTCGGCGGTTCCCAGGGCGGCAGCAACGTTCCTGTCGTGTTGGTGGTCGCCATCGTCGCCGTCGTTTTCGCCTTCATTCTCCTCGTCACCGTAGCCGCCGATGCCTTCACTGGCGGAGACGGCCCAGCCCCCGCGGTACCGAGCGCGACCGAAACCCCGACGACCGAGCAAACGGCGAATGTCCCGGCCACCAGTACCACCGCGAACACCGAGCAGCCCACAAAGACTCCGCAGCCGACCCCCGGATCGGACGGCAGCATCCTGGTCGCCTGCGGCGACATCCAGGCCCCGGTCGACAAGCAGCACCGGCTGGCTGCCGATTGCGCGCCCAACGATCTGCGCCAGGTAGCCGGGGGCCCGTACCTCCGCGCCGAAGCGGCGGCCGCCCTTACCGAGATGTTCGCCGCCGCGAAGCAGGAAAAGGGCTTCGAGCTCTACGTGAACAGCGGCTACCGCAGCTATCTGGAACAGGTGAGCACCTACAACTACTGGGTGCAGACGAACGGGCAGGCGTACGCCGACCGCACGAGCGCCAGGCCGGGCCACAGCGAACACCAGCTCGGCACCACCGCCGATGTGGCTGCCCGCGGCCTTGAACTCGAAGCCTTCTCCGGCACGCCGGAAGCGGCCTGGATCGCTGCGAATTCCTACAAGTACGGCTTCATCGTCAGCTACCCCGACGGCAAGGAAGCCATCACCGGTTACGCCCCGGAACCGTGGCACATCCGCTACGTGGGCAAGGATGTCGCTCAGCAGGTGAAGGACAGCGGGCTAACCCTCCACGAGTTCCTGCTCAAGTAGGCAGTTGGCCTTCTGCGCGAACGGCGTTCGGTTGCAGGGTCAGTCCTGTGGTGCAACACTCGCCCCGCATCCATTCCCACGCGCACGGAGTAGCCACGCCATGATTCCTCCTTCTCCAACCGAAGAACTGCTGGTTGAGCAGGACGGCAACGTTCTCACCATCCCCTTCAACCGCCCGGACCGCCTCAACGCCATTAGCGGCCCCATGCTGGGCGCCCTCTCGTCCACACTGCAGGCCGCCAACGTGGACCGCGACGTCCGCGCGATCATCATCACCGGCGCGGGCCGCGGCTTCTGCTCCGGGCTCGACCTGAAGGACCACGGCGCGGTGCCCGGCATCGACGGC
>CALMIW010000641.1 GCA_937864275.1 uncultured Dehalococcoidia bacterium | reverse complement strand
CGCGAGCCGCTGTTCGACCCCGTGGCACAGATCGAAGCCGGCGGCGCCGACTGGATCGACGTCGGCGGCGAGTCCTCGCGGCCCGGCGCCGAAGAACTGGACCCCGCCGAGGAAGCCCGCCGCGTCGTGCCGGTCATCGAAGCCGTGCGCGCCGTCCCCAACCTGCCAATCTCGGCCGATACCTACCACGCCTCGGTCGCGCGGGCGGCGCTGCACGCCGGCGCCGACGCTATCAATGATGTCTGGGGCCTTCGCCACGATCCCGCGATGCCTCGTGTCGCCGCCGAGACTGGCGCGGTCGTTGTCGCCATGCACAACCAGCGCGGCCGGCAGTTCCACGACGTGGTCGGCGACATCCGTTCCGGTTTCGAGGCGACACTCGCCCTCTGCACGAAGCACGCCATCACCGGGGACCGCCTCATCCTCGACCCCGGCTTCGGTTTCGGCTGGACGCCCGAACAGAACCTGGAGATGCTTCGCCGCCTCGGAGAACTGCGCAGCCTCGGGCTCCCCCTCCTGGTTGGCACCTCGCGCAAGTCCACGATCGGCCACGTGCTTGGCGGCGCCCCCGTCGGCGAACGGCTCGAAGGTACTGCCGCTACCGTCGCCCTCTCCATCGCGAACGGCGCCGACATCGTCCGCGTGCACGACGTGCCGGAGATGGTGAAGGCCGCCCGCATGAGCGACGCCGTCATCGGGCGCGGCCCGATGGTTCCGGCAACCGTGACCGCGACCATCGCCCTGGGCTCGAACCTCGGCGACCGCCTCGGGAACCTTCGCACAGCCACCCGGATGCTCGGCGAGAGCGGCATCCGGGTCGTCGCGAGGTCATCGGTCTGGCAAACCGCTCCCGTCCCCGCCGACCAGCCTCCCTACCTGAATGCCGTTGTGCGCGCCGAAACGCGCCTCGCGCCGCCCGAGTTGCTGGCGGCGCTGGAGGACATCGAACACGCCCTCGGCCGCCGCCCCGAACGCCGCTGGGGACCCCGCCCCGCCGACCTCGACATCCTCTTCTACGGCGACCAGCGGGTGAGCCTCCCCGGACTCGAGGTGCCCCACACGCGGATCCTGGAACGGAACTTCGTCCTCGCCCCCCTTTCGGAAGTCCTGCC
The DNA here is from genome assembly GCA_937864275.1 of uncultured Dehalococcoidia bacterium. GTDB lineage: Bacteria > Chloroflexota > Dehalococcoidia > Tepidiformales > Tepidiformaceae > Amarobacter. Next base: position 5,762 of record CALMIW010000641.1, on the reverse strand, counting down.
CGGCGTCCTCCCGCTGCTCGCGACGACGGCCGCCGCCGCCCTCGCCGCCGTTGGAGACGAAGGCCTCGCCCACCACTCCGCCCTCTAACGACGCCGCGAGTACCTCTTCTTTACCTTCGGAAGGAACCGCCGGCCGCTCGCCGTCGTTCATTCGGCATGGACGGCGTAGTCCGCCCATGGAGGTGGGAAATGAAGACTCGCATGCTCCTTGCAGGGGTCGTGGCCACCGCGCTCGTCCTCGGCGCCTGCGGCGACGACGATGACGACGACGGCTACCGTTCGGCCGGCGACAACGACGGCGGCGCGACTTCCAAAGACGCGTCCTACTCGTCTGCGCTGGCGACACCGGGCGTGCCGGCCAGCGGCGGCATCGCCCTGGAAAGCCCGCAGTCGACCGGCACGGGCGATGAGCCACTGGCCGCCGATGTCAGCCGCAAGATCATCTTCACCGCCAACCTGAGCCTCAATTCGGACGACGTCGGCCGCCCCTTCAACGATGCCAGTGCGCTCGCACGCACCAACGGCGGCTACGTGGAGAAGTCCCAGTACAGCAACGATCCGGGCGACAACACGAAGCGTTCAGCCAGCCTCACCATTCGCGTGCCAGTGCAGAACTACGACGCGCTCGTCGTCAGCCTGCGGACCATGGCCGGCGTATCGGTCGAAACCGAAGGCTCCAATTCGAGCGAGGTGACCGAGCAGTACACCGACCTCCAGAGCCGCCTGCGGAACCTGGAGCGGACCGAGGAGCAGTACCTCGTCCTCCTCAACCAGGCGAAGACCATCCAGGAAATCCTCACGGTGCAGGACCGCCTTAGCAGCGTCCGCAGCCAGATCGAACAGATCCAGGGCCGGCTCAAGGTTCTCGACGACCTCACCGACTTCGCCACCATCAACCTCACCGTCGCGCCCGTACTGGCGAAGGTCGAAGAGCCGAAGAGCGGGGGCTGGAGGCTCGGGGAAGTCTTCGCGAACAGCTGGGAGGCTTCGCTCGAAGTGGCTCGCTACCTGGCGGCGGGCGGGATTGTCCTGGCCGTCGCCGGGATCTGGCTCGTCATCCCGGTTGTGCTCGCCCTCCTCATCAGCCGCCGCTTCCGGCGGAGGATCGCTCCGGCCGCCCCGCTCGCGGAGGCCTGATTCCCCCGGAAACGGCGATGCCGGGGCTGGCCAATGGCCAACCCCGGCATCTGCGGGAGACTCGCTGGGACTATCGGGCGCGGCGAGCCGCGAACACCGTCCCGCCAACAGCGGCCATCGCCATCAGCAGCCCGCCGAGGAGCACGGCGAGGGGAGCCATGGAGCCGCCGTCCACCGCGACCATGCTGTCGCCGGTCGAAGGAGCGCCCGGGGCGGCCGGTGCAGGCGCATCGACCAGCGGGACCACCTTGAGCGTGCCGTTACCGGCCAGGCCAACCGCCACCGCGGTGTACACGGTGCGGGCATCGAGCTTGAGGTTCGGGATGGTCAGGACCGTCGCGCCAGAGGCGTTGACCTTCACATCGAGGCTGTAGGTACCGGCATCCACCGGCGTGTAGGGGCCGAAGTTCCGGTAGGCGACGCCGGTGAAGACGGTCGTGTTGGTGCCTGCGACGGCCACGTTCACGGGCGGCGCGTCGGGGGAGGCGTGGATGAGGCGGATGTGGGCCTTGCCGGCCGCGGGAGTGGCGTTGTTGTCTTCGAGCACATAGAGACCGAGCGTGCTCTTGGCGAGCTCGCCGACGGCGAGGACGGTGTAGTCCTTGCCGGCGCCAACTTCGAGATTGGCCTCGAGGACGGGAGCGCCGCTACCATCTGAAGGCGAAGCAAATACCTTAACGTTGTGGCCGCCGGCCGGCAGCGAAACGTACGGGGTGTTGTTCGGGAATGCGAGTGCGGTGACAGCCTTGGCGCCATCAACAAAGATGTCGACTGCCGGTGCATCGGGCGAAGCATGCATGACGCGGACGCGGCCGGTATCGGCTGCCGAGGCTTCGCGTGGGCTCAGGCTGATGATGCCGGCGAACGCGGCCGTTGCCGCCGCTGCCGCCAGCAGCAGACCCCTTCCCCGGGTGAACGTTGCGGTGAGAGACACTGGACTGACCTCCGAAGACCTTCGTAATTTCCCGCCATCGCGGCGGGTTTCGTGGGATATACGGAAACCTCGACAACTTTCGATCACAATGTGGACAAAATTTTGACAATGCCCGTCCAGGCATCGCCGTTTCAGCGTTTTCGGGCTGGCGAGCACTCAGCGTTCGACCAGTTCGTCGCGGAATACACCGGCCCTGCCTACGCCACCGCGCTGCAGGTGCTGAAGGTCCCGGCCAGGGCCGAAGAAGCCGTCCAGGACGCCTTTGTGCGGCTCTGGCAGCGCGCCGGGCAGTTCGACCCCGACCGGGGCAACGAACGCAGCTGGGTCCTCGCGATCGTCCGCAACTCTGCTATCGATGCGCTCCGTAAGCAGGGCCGAACCTTCGAGCGATCGATTGACGACGCTCCCTCCGTATATGCATTGCGCGATCCCGACGACGTCTGGCAACGGGTCCTCGAAGGGCTCACGAGCACCGACGTACGGGCAGCGCTTCAGCAGCTCCCCGCGGAACAGCAGGAAATCGTGCTGAAGGTCTACTACGAAGGGAAGCGCCCGGTGGAAGTGGCAAGGGAACTCGGCATCGCGGAGGGGACTGTGCGCAGCCGCCTCCGGCTCGCGCTGGGCAAACTCCGCGAAGCACTCGGCCCCGTCCGCGAGGACCTCGAGCCATGACCCACGAACAGGCACAGGAACTCCTCGCCGACTTCGCGCTGGGACTCCTCGATAGCGGGGAGCACGCGGCAGTCCAAGCCCATGTCCAGGATTGCGGCGAGTGCCGGGCAGACCTCCAGGAGTTCCTCCGTGCTGGCGAAGCGCTCGCCATCGCGCCGCTCGAGGCAGAACTGCCTTTCGGGGCGGCGGAACGCATCGCCGCGGGCGTGCGTGCCCGGCTCGATCCGCCGCGCCCCCAGGGTCTCCCTTCGAACGTCATCGTTGGGCCGTGGCGGAACATCGCCCTCGGGGCCGCCGCCGGGGTCTTCCTGCTCGCCGTCGGGCTGACGGCCGTAACGATCGCCTGGCTCGATGCCCGCGATGAGGCCGACCGACTCGAGGGCCAGCTCGCCGCACGGGCGATCGAACTCCCGCTCAGCGGCGAAGGCGTTTCGGGCACCGTTTATGTCGCTTCCAACTTCGCCGGCGGCGTCGCGCGCTTCACCGGGCTGGCCGAGGCGCCCGCCCAGCACCACTACCAGCTCTGGAGCGAAGGGCCCTATGGCGCGAAGTCCGCGGCCGACTTCACCGGCAGCAACGGCGAGCTCCTGGTCCAGCTTCCCGAACTCCCGAAAGAGATGACGCGCATGTTCGTCACCCTCGAACCCGATGGCGCCACCGGCGCGGCCCCCACCGGCCCGGAAGTCCTTTCCACACCGCGCTAAGCGGGCCACCATGGCGGTTGTGGACACGCGGGCGTAGCATGAAGGGCTATTCGCCGGGTTCCGGCGCCCCCCGGGAGCAGATGCGCACCGCGAACTACGTCTTCTCCGTTATCTCCATCGTCCTCGGGTTCGCGCTTATCCTCTTCGTGCTCACCCAGACCACGCACTGGAACATCGGCTTCGCCATTGGCATCGTCCTCGTCCTCAATGGGGCCATCCGGCTCTGGTTCGCGCAGGACGACCACTGATGCCGTTGCGCACCACCCTCGCAGTTGCACACCTCGCTCCGGGGGCCCGTTGACGGCCATGGCCATCCCCCGCGCGATCCTCGTCCCCGTCATCGCCACGCAGGCCAGCCTCGATGCGGTCACCGTCGCTGCCACCATGGCGAAGCCGAAGAAAGGGCGCGTCTACGTCGTCCACGTCATCGAAGTGACCCGCTCCCTTCCCCTGAACGCCGAATTGGATGCGGAGGCGCGCCGGGGCGAACAGCTCATCCGCCAGGCCGAAGAAGTGGCCGCTCACGCCGGCTACCCGGTCTCGGGCACGCTCCTCCAGGCCCGCGAGGCCGGCTCAGCCATCCTCGAAGAAGCGCTCGACAACGCCATCGATACCATCATCATGGGCGTTGAGTGCTCCGGCAGCACCGGCACCGTCCACCTCGGACGCACCGTCGAATACGTCCTCAAGAATGCCACCTGTGCGGTCTGGGTGGTGCGGCAATCGATGGTCCCCCAACCGGACCATCACCACGAATGAACTGGCGGCTGGCATGAACGTCATCGTCATGGGTTGCGGGCGGCTTGGGTCCCGGATCGCCGGGATGCTCGATGCCGAGGGCCACTCGGTCACCATCATGGACATCAACGAAAACGCCTTCCGGCGCCTTCCGGAAGGATTCCGCGGCAGGCGCGCGATCGGCAACGGCATGGATGCCCACACGCTGGAAAAACACGGCATCCAGCAGGCCGATGCATTCTTCGCGCTCACCCAGGGCGATAACCGCAACTGCTTCGCCAGCCAGATGGCCCGCGAAGTCTACGGCGTGAAGCGCGTCCTCTGCCGGATCTATGACCCCGTCCGCGAGGAGATATTCCGCGACCTGGGCCTCGAAACCTTCAGCCCGACGAGCTTCGGCGCGCAAATCATGGTCGACATGCTGCGCAAAGAGCCTGCAAGGAAGTAGCGCCATGTACATCCTGATCGCCGGCGGCGGCAAAGTCGGCTTCCACCTCGCCGAAGAACTCCTCCGCGAACACCACGAAGTCCTTGTCATTGAGCGCGATTCCGGCCGCGCCGCCCAGGTGCGCGAAGAACTCGGTGGCAACGTCATGGTTGGCGACAGCTGCGAAGCCACCACCCTCGACGCCGCCGGCGTGTCACGCGCCGACCTTGTGGCCGCGGTCACCGGCGACGACGAAGACAACCTCGTCATCTGCGACATCTCCCGCTACCGGGGCGTTCCCCGCACCATCGCCCGGATCAACAACCCGAAGAACGAGCTCCTCTTCACGAAGCGCGGCATCGAGACCACCATCTCCGCGACCCAGGCCGTCCTCGCCCAGATCGAGCAGGAACTGCCGACGCAGCAGATGATCCCGCTGCTCCAGCTTCACAACGGGCTGGAACTGATCGAAATCAAGCTGCCCGAAACGTCGCCGGTCGCCGGTCGCTCCGTCCGCGAAGTCCTGCTGCCCGCTGAATCGCTCATCTCGCTCATCGTCGATCCTGGCGGCGTGCCCCGCATGCCCAGCGGCGATACGCGCCTGAGCCCGGGCGATGCCCTGGTCATCGTCAGCCGCAAGGAAAGCCTCGGCATCCTCAAAGAGCAGCTCATCGGCTCGACCCACGGGCTGGACACCTGATGAAGCTTGCCTTCCTCGGCCCCGCCGGGACCTTCGGCGAGGAGGCGGCGATGCGCTTCGCGCCGGATGCCGAGCTTCTCCCGTTCCCGTCTCACCCGGCCGTCGCCGCGGCGGTCGAATCGGGTATGGCCGAGATGGGCGTCGTCGCCATCGAGAACCTCATCAACGGCTCGGTGCCCGAAACCCTCGACATCCTCATCCACGAGACTACCCTGCACATCCAGGCCGAGCTCATCCTGCCGGTCGTCCTCAACCTGGTGGTGAAGCCGGGTACCCGGGCCGACGAGGTGAAGGTCATCTACTCCCACGCAGTCGCGCTGGGCCAGTGCCGCAAGTTCGTCGAACGGTGCTTCCCGAAGGCGCAGCTCGAAGCCGCACTCTCGACCACCGAAGCGGTCGACCTCGCCCTCGCCCGGGTGCCCTGTCGCGAAGAGCGCATGTCCGCCTATG
>CALMIW010000640.1 GCA_937864275.1 uncultured Dehalococcoidia bacterium | reverse complement strand
ACGACCCGGAACTCGCGAGAGAGCGCGAGCTGCAAAGCGCTGTAGCCCGGCTCCCGCTCGAGCACGGCGATCCCACCGCCATGGAGCGCCCGAACGAAGCCGAGCGTCTCGCAGTCAGAGGGCGCAACAAGCAGGCAACTGACAAATGCAGACTGGGCGCGAGTGGTCACGTTCCCCCGTATCCAAAGGCCCACCACCTCTGGGTAGCGGAATTATAGGGACATTTGTCAAGAGGTAAAGCCCCTTATTATGACGTCAGTGTTTCCCGATACTCCGGCCACGCCCGCCACTGGTCCGGAGGTGCCGTGTGGGCCCGAAGCACCGCTGATTGAAGAAGACCGCACCAGCCGCCGAACCTGTATACATGGGACATCCACAACGGATACACACCTACGATGATGACCTCCACGAGCGGCGGCGCCACCTCGCCGTTGTCCGGGAGCCGATTGACTTCGAGGCCGAACGCCTGAAGCGGCTCCAGGAGCGCTCAAAGGACACCATCAACCCGTAGAGGACGGTTTGCCGCGGCGTTGCGGGAACTCCTATACTGCGGACACAGTGCGCCGGCAGTCCGGCGCTATCCGTCTGTCTGTCGGAGTCTCCACATAAATGCCAATTACGACGAAGCGCGAGTGGCTGCAGGGCCCCTACGCCAAGGCCATCGAGCGGGCGCCTGAACGCTCGAAAGTGTTCGAAACAACCGGCAGAATGCCGCTCGAACCCGTCTACACCCAGGACGATCTGAACGGGTGGGACCCCGCACAGAAACTCGGATTCCCTGGCGAATACCCGTTCACGCGCGGCATCCAGCCCACCATGTATCGCGGCCGCTTCTGGACGATGCGCCAGTACGCGGGCTTCGGCACCGCCGAAGAGTCGAACCAGCGCTACCGGTACCTGCTCTCCCAGGGGCAAACCGGTCTCTCCGTTGCCTTCGACCTCCCCACCCAGATCGGTTACGACTCCGATGACCCGATGGCCGCCGGCGAAGTCGGCAAGGTCGGCGTAGCGATCGACTCGATCGAGGACATGCTCACGCTGTTCGACCAGATCCCGCTCGACAAGGTCACGACATCGATGACCATCAACTCGACGGCGGCGATCCTGCTCGCGCTCTACGTCGCCGTCGGCAAGCAGCAGGGCGTCTCCCCCGACAAGCTCGGCGGCACGGTCCAGAACGACATCCTTAAGGAATACATCGCGCGCGGGACGTACATCTACCCGCCCCAGCCAAGCATGCGGCTCATCACCGACATCTTCGCCTACTGCAAGGACGTCGTCCCGCAGTGGAACACGATTTCCATCTCCGGCTATCACATGCGCGAGGCCGGCTGCACGGCGGCTCAGGAAATCGCCTTCACGCTCGCCGATGGCATAGCCTACGTCGACGCGGCCGTCTCCGCCGGGCTCGACGTCGACGACTTCGCCGGCCGGCTCAGCTTCTTCTTCGCCTGCCACAACAACTTCCTCGAAGAGATTGCCAAGTTCCGCGCGGCCCGCCGCCTCTGGGCGAAGATCATGAAAGAACGCTTCGAAGCGAAGAGTTCCCGCTCGCAGATGCTGCGCTTCCATACCCAGACAGGGGGCGCCACGCTCACCGCGCAGCAGCCGGAGAACAACATCGTCCGTACCACCGTGCAGGCCCTTGCGGCAGTCCTCGGCGGTACGCAGTCGCTCCACACGAACTCGATGGACGAGGCGCTCGCACTGCCGACCGAGAAGGCGGTCCAGATTGCCCTTCGGACGCAGCAGATCCTCGCCTACGAAAACGGCGTCGGCGATGTCGCCGATCCGCTCGGCGGCTCCTACTTCGTCGAGGAGATGACGAACCGCCTCGAAGCCGAGGCCGAGGAATACATCCGCACCATCGACAACATGGGCGGGTCGCTCGTCGCGATTGAGCGCGGCTTCCAGCAGAAAGAGATCCAGGAAGCCGCCTACCGCTACCAGATGCAGGTGGAAGCGAAGGAACGCGTCATCGTCGGAGTGAACGACTTCGTCAACGTTGACGAGACGGCGCCCGACCTCCTCCGCGTCGACCCGGCGCTTGGGCAGCGCCAGGCTGCGAAGCTGGCGAAACTTCGCGCGAGCCGCGACAACCAGGCCGTCGAAGCGCTCCTGGGCAAGCTCGAAGCCGGCGCCCGCGGCACGGAAAACCTTCTGCCAATCATGGTCGAATGCGTCGAAGCCCGCGCCACCCTGGGCGAGATCAGCCATCGCCTCCGCCGGGTCTGGGGCGAACAGCGCGAGCCGGTGTTCATCTAGTGACTGACGACGATGTCCGCGTGCGAACCGATGAACGGCGCAGGTTGCTCAACGAGCTCGAACTCGAACGCAACCAGTTGATCCGGAACATCGAAACGTGCCGCATTCGCGACATCGAGCGGCCGTTCATCGGGGATTGGTCGCTGAAGGACATCGTCGGCCACGTCGCCACGTGGGAAGCCGAGTTCGTTACCGCCATTCGCGAGCTTCGCGCGGGCAACCCGTCGCCGCTCAAGGGCTTCAACGATTCCCACCGCGACCAGTGGAATCAGGATCACGTCGAGCGAAAGCGCGACCTGAACTTCTGGAGCGTCTACGAGCAACTCCGCGGCGGTCGCCACCGGCTCAACGATGAGCTGGACCAGTTGAGCGACGAGGAACTGACCGCCGACGGAAGCGAATACCTCGCCATCGTCCGCGCGGCGACAGAACACGACCGCGAGCACTGGCACCAGATTGCGGCCATCCTCGCCGGGATGGCCGGCGTCCGCAGGGAAACCACTTCAGGAACTGACTAGGCCGGGAGACGCCCGGACCGAGGGGGATACGACAGCATGCTCAAGAAAATCCACCACGTTGGCGTGGTTGTGCACAGCGCCGACGAAGCGATGAAGTTCTATCGCGACGCGCTCGGCCTCAAAGTGACGGCCGACAGGGTGATCGAGGACCAGGGCGTACGCGGCGTATTGCTGGAAATCGGCGGTTCCGAGATAGAGCTCCTCGAGCCGACGAGGGACGACACGGGCGTCGCCAAGTTCCTCGCCTCTCGCGGTGAGGGCATGCACCACATCTGCTTCGAATCGGACGACGTTGATGCCGAGCTCGAAGGCGCTCGCCAGAAGGGCATCGAGCTCATCGACCAGAAGCCGCGACTCGGACTCGCAGGCATGATCTGCTTCCTCCACCCGAAATCGAACCACGGCGTGCTGGTCGAATTCGCGACTCCTCTCACCGACGGGCACCACTGATGGGCATCGGCGCAACCCACATCGACCACATCGTCATTTCGTCGAACAACAGCGGCGCCGTCGCCCAGACGTTCGCCGACAACCTCGGCATCGAGATCAAGCGAAAGATGATTCGCCCTGGCACCTCCGCGCAGCTCGCCTTCGCGAAGCTCCAGGAAGTCGTGCTCGAATTTGCCGGACCGCCGGAAGTGAAGCCCGACGAAGAAGTGAAGGCGAAGCTCTGGGGCATGGTCCTGGCCGTCGAAGATATCGACGCCGCCGTCTCGGAACTCCGGGCGAAGGGCTACACCGTCGGGGACCCCACGAAAGCCGTCCAGCCCGGCGCGAAGATCGCCACGGTGAAGGGCGGGACGAGCGGCGTCCCCTTTGCGCTCATCCAGTACAACGCCCTGCCGATTGAAGGAGCCTCCTCGTGAAAGCGAAGCGGATCGACCACATAGGCATCGTTGTGAAGGACCTGGACACAGCGCTCGGCACCTACGCACGGAACTTCGGGTTCACCGTGGATGCCGCCCGCGGCGGAAGCGTTGCGGCGCTTGGCATCAAGAATGCGTTCATGCCGGTCGGCGAGAGCGACCTGGAGTTCATTCAGCCCCTGGGCGAGGACGGCCCGGTCGCCCAGTTCGCAAAGGAACGCGGCGAAGGCACGTTCATGCTCTCGATCGAGGTCGATGACATCGACGCGGCCGTCGAGCATCTCCGCGGCCTTGGCGCTCGCGTTGGCGCACCAAGCAACGGCGTCGCCTTCGTTTCGGCGAAGTCGGCCCACGGAGTGAACCTGCAACTCATCCAACGTCAGTAGCCGGTACTGAGCCGAACACCACCCAGCCACACAGCGAGGTAATCCATGAGCACCACCGCCACCGCCCAGATTCGCGTCCTGATCGCCAAGCCCGGCCTCGATGGCCACGATCGCGGCGCCAAGGTTGTCGCCCGCGCACTCCGCGATGGCGGCTGCGAGGTTATCTACACCGGCATCCGCCAGACGCCCGAAATGATCGCCGAGGCGGCCCTCCAGGAAGATGTCGACGTTGTCGGTCTGAGCATTCTCTCCGGCGCGCACCTGGAACTGTTTCCTCGAGTCGTGGAAGAACTGAAGAAGCGCGGCGTGGATGACGTCCTGCTGTTCTGCGGCGGCATCATCCCCGAAGAAGACACCGCGGCGCTGACGAAGCTCGGTTTCAAGGCCGTGTTCCGCCCCGGCACGAACACGCAGGACATCGTGAAGTTCGTCTACGAGAACGTGAAGAAGTAAGTGGACGACCTCGTCGAGCGGTTCCTGAAGAAGGATCGCCGGGCGCTCGCGCGCATCATCAGCCGTGTCGAAAACGCAACGCCGGAGGGCCGCGAGTACCTTCGCGCGCTTTTCCCACACTCAGGCAAGACGCACATCATCGGCATCACCGGCGGGGCCGGTTCGGGCAAGAGCACACTCACCGGTGCTCTTGCGACAGCCTATCGGAAGCGTGAAAAGACCGTCGGCATCGTCGCCGTCGACCCCTCCAGCCCGTTCACGAAGGGCGCCATCCTCGGCGATCGGATCCGCATGCAGGACCTGGCCCTGGACCCCGGCGTGTACGTGCGAAGCATGGCCGGACGCGGCGCCCTCGGTGGCCTCGCTCCAACAATCTCCGATGTCGTCGCCGTGATGGATGCCTTCGGCTTCGATGTCGTCATCATCGAGACGATCGGCGCCGGCCAGGACGAAGTGGAAATAGCCGGCACGGCCATGACAACCATCCTCGTGAACAACCCCGGCACCGGCGATGATATCCAGGCCCTCAAGGCGGGGATCATCGAAATCGCCGACATCCTCGTGGTGAACAAAGCTGACCATCCCGGCGCCGACATCCTGGTGAGCCAGCTGCAGGCGTTGCTGGCTCTCTCCCCGGCCGGTTCGCGGAGACCGCCGATCCTGAAGACGACCGCCACGAAAGGCGAGGGCCTCGATGCGCTGGTGGACGCGATTGCGGACCACTACGCCTACCTCGAAACGTCCGGGCTGCTTGCAAGGCACCTCGAAGAGGACGCGCGTCACCAGGTCCTCTCCATCGCCCGGCAGATCCTCCTCGAACGGATCCGAAAGTCCACCTCCGAGACGGAGTTGGAAGGGCTCGTTGCCCGCATCGCGGCCCGCGAGCTGGACCCCCATACCGCGGCGGAAGAGCTCACCGCTTCGGTCCTGGGTTAAGCCGCGGTGGTACCATCTCTCTCGTGACAACCCAACGCATCCGCGTCTGGTTCCGGAAGAGCGAACGGCTTCGCTACATCTCTCATCTCGACGTGCTGCGGGCGTGGGAGCGTTCGCTTCGCCGCGCCGAATTGCCGCTTTCCTATTCCCAGGGCTTCACGCCTCACCCCAAGCTGGCGTTCGGCTCGCCTTTGCCGATGGGCTTCTCCTCCGAGGGCGAGGTGATGGACGTCACCCTGGACGAACGGGTGGAATTGCCGGAGTTCATCCGGCGCCTGGAGGAACAGACGACGCCCGACCTGGCGGTCATCCGTGCCGAGGAAGTCGCGCCCACGGCTCCAGCACCGCAGGCGGCGATGCTCTGGGCGGACTACCGCCTGTCGCTGCCCATCGCACCAGACCGGGCCGCGGCGATCGTCGGCGAATTCATGCAGCAGGATTCGCTGCTCTGGCGGGAGGAGCGCGGCGAGCGGGTCCGCGAATACGACCTCCGCAAGGCCTGCGCCTGGCTCCGCTCAAAGGCGACGGAAGGCGGCACCGAACTCGAAATGCGCCTCCGCGCCGACCAGGAGCTGACGGCGCGCCCGGAAGCCATCGTCACGGCGCTGTTCCCCGGCCTCACGCCCCCGCTCATTACCCGGACCAACGTCGTCCTCGATGACCAGTCGCCGGCCCGCGACCTCTGGCGGCGCGTGGGGCAGTACCAGTGACCGCTTTCACCGTCCGTGCCGCCGCCAGCGGCGACGGCGCCGCCCTCTACGTGCTGTGGCAACGAATGAGGCAACATAACGCGGCGGTCGACCGGCGCGTCATCCTCGCCGGCGTTTCCGAATCCGACTTCGTCGCAGACTTCCGCCAGGCGCTCGAGCGGCCGCGTGCTTCTGCGTTCGTCGCCGAGGGGGACGGTGTGCTCGCCGGGTTCATTGCGGGGGCGATCGAGCGGAACCTCCCGGATCGGCTTCCCGAAGAACATGCCACCGTAGGCTACCTCTGGGTCGAGGACCGCTACCGCAGAATGGGCATCGCCCGCGCGCTCTTCTCCCAGGTCGCGGATTGGGCGCGCGCCCAGGAAGGCGTCTCCCACTTCGAGATGGCCGTGCTCACCGCCGACGCGGCAGCGGCCGGGTTCTGGCGGGCAATTGGCTTCTCGCCATTCATCGAGCGGCTCTGGGCGCCGCTCAGCGCCCCGGAACGCGACGCGTGACCCTGTACCTGGTTCGCCACGGCGAGACTGCGTACAACCGCGACGGAAAGGGCCTCGGCCGCGAAGACGTCCCGCTTACCGAACGAGGGTTGGCCCAGGCTTCGGCCGTCGCGGATCGCCTCGCGGAGGTCCCGGCTGCGCGGGTGCTCGCGAGCCCCCTGGTGCGCGCGTTCAAGGTCGCCGAACTGGTTGCCCTCCGCCACGGTCTCCAGCCCGAAGTCGTCGACGCCCTGACCGAACTCGACATCGGTGAGACCGAGGGCATGGGCTTCGCCGAGATGCGCCAGCGTTTCCCGGAGTTCCTCGAAACGTGGGCGAGCGACGATGGTTGGCAGGCCCGAATGCCGAGCGGCGAGAGCATCGAAGACCTCGGGCTCAGGCTCCAGCCGCTGACCCGCGAGTTGCTCCAGACCGCTGGCGAAGACGTTGTCGTCGTCAGCCATAACTTCACCCTCAGGGTCCTCATCTGCCAGCTCCTGGGCCTCTCTCCCGCCCGGTTCCGTTCATTCGAAGTCGGGCTCGCTTCTGTCACCTCGCTCTGGGTGCGCGGAGGGCGATGCGGCGTCGCCAGCGTGAACGATCGGTGCCATCTGGCGAACTTGAACCTTGCATAAGAGAGACGTAGCGTTGGCCCAGCGTATGGGAGCGCTCACTACTACCCGAACGCGCCTCCTGATACTGCTCTGCTTCGCCGTTGCCGGTTACGGCTTATACACGGCGGGCACGGGGTGGTATCGCAACAGCCAGCTCGACGGCGATCGGGCGGCGGCGGAGCAGCGCGTGCGCGAACTCGAAGAAGAAAAAGCGTACCTTGAAGCGGTCCGGGCATACGTTGCCTCCGACGCCTATGTCGAGCAGCAGGCCCGCCGCCAGCTCGGGTATGCCCGCGAAGGAGAGACCGCCTTTGTCGTCACCAGCCCGCCGGTCGAGCAAGGCAACGAGCAAAGCGGTTCCTGGTGGGAGCGGCTCTTCCCCCGTTAGGCCGGTCACCGATGCGGTGCTCGAGCGTGTTCGGCGGTTGGCCGGGCGCGAGAAGATGTTCCGACGCGTGCAGAAAGTACTCGTTGCCCTCTCCGGGGGAGCAGACTCGCTCGCGACGCTTCTCGTCCTGCGCGAACTTGGCGCGGAACTGGGGTTCACCGTCGAAGCCTGCCATTTCGACCATAAACTCAGGCCCGAATCCGCTGGCGAAATGGACGCAGTCCGTGGCATGTGCGCGACGCTGGGAATCGAGTGCGTCACGGGAGAGGGCGATGTCTCCGGAGTGGCCGCCCGGGCGCGCCGCGGCATCGAAGACATGGCGCGGGAGATGCGCTACCAGTTCCTCGCCTTCGTCGCGGAGAAGGAAGGCGCAGACTGCATCGCGACTGGCCACACGGCGAACGACCAGGCTGAGACCATCCTCATGCGCATCATCCGCGGGAGCGGCGTGCGAGGGATCCGCGGCATGCTGCCAGTCTCCGAAGTCCCCGGGGCCGAGGCACAGCGCCTCGTCCGGCCGCTCCTC
>CALMIW010000639.1 GCA_937864275.1 uncultured Dehalococcoidia bacterium | reverse complement strand
ACGTTGATGCGGAAGACGCGCTCCCAGACGGCGTCGGTCACTTCGTGGACGGGCGTGAAGTCATCCATGATGCCGGCGACGTTGGCGAGGCCCTGCACGGACGTGCCCGCCGCGGCGACGATCGCCCTGACGTCGTCTTCGTTACTCACGTCGCCGGCGACCGGGACGATGTCCAGGTCCTTGTTCTGCGCGACGAGTTCATCGAGCCGTGGCTTGCTGATATCGGAGGCGACGACACGGCCTCCCTCCTTCGCGATTCGGAGCGCGGTCGCCTTTCCGATGCCGGAACCAGCGCCGGTGACGATGACGGTCTGACCGGCGAAGCGTCCGGGAGTGATGGCTTCGTCCCAGGCGGTGTTCTCTCCCATGGTGATACTCCCTGCACGCGATCGGCGTGCGGTCACTTTCGCCGTTCCCGCCCTGCCTTTCAACCCGGGGGCTACTCCCAGCGGAAGAAGCGGACCGCGAGGATCCCGCTCGCCGCGCCGAACGCGGCGGTGATGAGGGCTTCCCACCACGACCAGCCGAAGCCGAGCCAGGCGTCTTGAACCAGCAGGTTGAGATGCGTGAGAGGCATCGCGTTGCTGACGGCGCGCATCACGCTGGTGAGCACTTCGAGCGGGGGGCCCGAGCCGGAGATCATCATCATCACGAAGAAGAGCGTCAGGCCGGCGCCCTGCACTGCCCGGGCCGAAGGGAGGATCGCGCCGAGCAGGACGCCGATGCACGAAAACGTCAGCAGCCCGAGCCCGATGCCGGCGATGACCAGCGGCCAGTTTTCGGGCAGGACGGTGTCGTAGATGAGGGTGGAGCTGACGATGATGCCGGCCGCGGCCAGGACCGACATACCGAGCGACACCAGGACCTGTGCCCCGAGGACGACGGGGACCGAAACACCCGCGGCCCGATACCGGCGCAGCACCCCGGCATCGCGGTAGGCGGCGAGCCGCAGCGGCAGCGTGACCAGGCCGGCCGAGGCCATCACCAGGCCGACATACGTGGACACGTAGTAGTCAGACGGGCCGACTCCACGCCAGACGCGGAGGTTCTCCTCATCGGTCGGGTCGACGTCGTTCCCAAAGACGCCAGCCAACACGAAGAGCATGAAGAACGGGAAGGCGAAGGCGAACACGAGCGCGATCGGCTCGCGGATGAAGAGCTTCACTTCGACCCAGGCGAGCTTTTGCACACCCCTCACGCGGCGCCGGCCTTGTGCTCGGCGATGCGCAGGAACGCCTGCTCGAGGGTCGCACGCTCGCCGCGCAGGTCGAGCGGGGCGATGCCGTGCGCGACAAGCGCCGCACCGACGTACGCGAGCAGCGGTCCGTCTCCGCTGACCGTGTAGTGCGTCCCGTGCCGCGCGACGGACTGGGCGCCCGGACAGTCGGCGAGCCACGGCAGGTCTTCTCCGGCGTGGCTGAAGTGCACGACGCTCTGATCCGCGAAGCGGGAGACGAGCGCGGGTGCGCTATCGATGGCGGCGATCTGGCCGGATTCGAAGACGGCGATGCGGTCGCAGAGGGCCTCGGCCTCATCCATGAAATGCGTGACAAGGACGACGGTAGTGCCGCGCTCGCGCACCTGCCGTACGAGGTCCCACGCCGCGTGGCGCGCGGAGGGATCCAGCCCGGTGGTCATTTCGTCCAGGAAAACCACCTCCGGGTCGTTCACGAGAGCGAGCGCGACGAAGAGCCGCTGGCGCTGGCCGCCGGAAAGGTCGGAGAACGCGGTACCGCGTTTTTCGCTGAGGCCCCATTCCTCCACGAGTTGCCGCCAGTCGCGCGCACGTGGCGAAAGCGCCGCGAACAGGTCCAGGGCCTCCCACACTTTCAGCCGCTCCGGGAGTGCCGATTCCTGGAGCTGGCTGCCGATGCGGTGGCGGAGGGCGTCGCGCTGGATGCCCGGATCGAGTCCAAGCACGCTGACTGCTCCGCCGTCGCGCTGGCGCAGCCCCTGGAGGCATTCCACCGTGGTGGTCTTCCCGGAACCGTTGGCCCCGATGATCCCGAAGATTTCGCCCGTGCCCACCTGAAAAGAGACGCCATCGACGGCCCGCAGACTGCCGTACACCTTGGTCAGTCCGTCCACGTCGACTGCGCGATCGCCTGCGGGTGTTGCAGGTTCGCCGGCCATGGCGCGCCTCCTGGTTGGTAGGGGCATTATCGCGGGGCCGGCAGCGTTGTGAAGGCCAGTCTTGCCGCGCACTCCAATGCCAACCGGCCCTTCGCCCTCCGTCCGCTGCCCTCGACCATCGTGCCAATCCACCAAGGGAGGCAACGCATGGCCCTCACCCTCGTCGAGGCTGCGAAACTCAGCAACGACACCTTGCTCTCGGGCGTCATCGAGACGATCGCCCAGGAAAGCCCCGTCCTTCAGCGGCTGCCGTTCATCGAGATCGTCGGCAACGGGCTGACCTACAACCGCGAGAACGCCGCGCCCTCGGCGGACTTCTACGACGTCGGCGACGACTGGGACGAAAGCACGCCGACGTTCACGCAGGCGACGGCGACGCTGCGCATCCTCGGCGGCGACGCCGACGTCGACAATTTCCTCAAGTCCACGCGTTCGAACATCCAGGACCTGGAGGCGGCGGTCGTCCAGCTCAAGGCCCGGGCGGTGCAGTCGCTCTTCGACGACACGTTCGTGAACGGCGATGACAGCGTCGACACGAAAAGCTTCGACGGCATCGATGTGCTCTGTGCCGCGGGGCAGGCGGTGAGCATGGGCACGAACGGCGGGACGCTGACGCTGGCCAAGCTCGACGAGATGATCGACCTGGTGCGCGGGGGTAAGCCGGACATGCTCCTGATGAGCCGGCGCACGCGCCGCACGCTGAACGAGCTCGCCCGGAGCTCGGGCGGGTTCCTGGAAGCGGACCGCGACGAGTTCGGCCAGATGCTCCAGTTCTACGACGGGATCCCCATCGGCATCTGCGACTACATCGCCGATGACAAGACGGTGGGCACGAGCGACGACTGCAGCACGGTCTACGCCATGCAGTTCGGCGAGGGGGCCCTCAGCGGGCTGACGGCGCCGGGCGGCCTCACGGTCGAACGGGTGGGCAGCCTGGAGGCGAAGGACGCGAGCCGCATCCGGGTGAAGTGGTACGCGGGCCTCGCGCTCTTCAATTCGGTGAAGCTGGCGAAGCTGACCGGGGTGCGCGCCGCGTAGGGCCGACTGGGCCGGCAGATACCGGGAGGGTGGCTTCGGCCACCCTTTTCCACGCTCCGCCCCTTTTCGGGTACCCTTCCGGGATGCCGGAAATCCCCGAACTCGAAGCGATCAAGGGGTACTTCACCGAGCACATCGCCGGGAAGGCGATCGCCTCGGCCGAGGCGCGCATCCCGCACGTGTTCCGGACGCCCGCGCAGGAGATCCGCGAGACGCTTGTCGGCGACACCTTCGGGCCGGTGCAGCGGCACGGGAAGTTCCTGCTCTTCCCGCTGGCCTCGGAGCGGGTCCTGGCCATCAATCCGATGCTCACCGGGCGCTTCCAGTACGTGGACCCCAAGACGAAGCTGCGCGCCAAGACCTGCCTGGTCCTCGGCATCGAAGGCGGTCGTTCGCTGCGGTATTCCGATGAACGCGTGATGGGGAAGGTCTACCTGGTCCCGCTGGCGCAGATGGCTGCGGTCCCGAACTGGGCGACCAACGGCCCGGACTTGCTGGATCCCGCGTTGACCGAGGACGAATGGCTGGCGCGGACGAAGAAGTACCGCGGCCAGATCAAGAGCGTGCTCACGAACGCGGAGTTCGTCCAGGGCATTGGCAACGCCTACAGCGACGAGATCCTCTGGGAAGCGCGCATCAACCCCTACATCCCGCGGACGAAGCTGAGCGACGACCAGGTGCGGTCGCTCTACCGGGCGGCACTGGCGGTGATGGCCTGGGCGACTCCGCTGGTGGCGGGCGCGATGGTGAAGGACGGCGCGCTGGACTACGAAGAGCGGCGCGACTTCATGCGGGTCCACCGCCTGGGTGGCAAGCCCTGCCCCCGTTGCGGTGCGGCGATCACCGAGATCACGGCGAACCAGCGCATCACCAGTTTCTGCCGGACCTGTCAGCCGGAGATGCCGGCCTGAGTCCTAGTCAGCGCTCCCGCCGACTTCCTTGATCATGTCCGCCAACTCGTCGACGCCGTAGGGCTTCGCCATGAGGCGCATGCCGTGCTTTTCGGTCAGCTCGATGACGCCGGCATCGGTGGTGGCGCCGGTGGCGATGACCATCCGCGAGACGAGTCGCGGCGCGACGCGTTCGAAGCCGGCGACGACATCGTTGGCAGTCTCGCTGGCGAGCCGATAGTCGCAGAGCACGACATCGAACTCGGCGTGGGACGCGAGTTCGACTGCAGCAGCGCTGTTCTCGGCGGTGGCGCATTCGTGGCCCATGCTGGTGATCAGCCGCTGGCAGACCTTCCGCAGGCTGGGCTCGTCATCGACGACGAGGACGCGGATGGCTCCGCTGGCCGCGGGGGCGGCGCCGGCCGGTGGCGCGGCCGGGGTTTCGGGCGCCCCCGGCGGGAGGCTGACGGTGAAGGTGCTGCCCACGCCGGGTTCGGATTCGACGCGGATCTCGCCTTCGTGGGACTGGACGATGGAGTAGGAGAGGGGCAGCCCGAGTCCGGTGCCGATGCCGTGCTTGGTGGTGAAGAACGGTTCGAAGACGCGGCCCCGGGTCGCTTCGTCCATGCCCGCGCCGGTGTCCGAAACCGAGATCTCCGTCCGCCCGGAATGGCAGGCGGCGCGGATGCTGATGTGCCGTTGGGGCCGGCCGGCGAGGGCGTGCTCGGCGTTGGTCACGAGGTTGAGGATGACCTGGGTGAGCTGGTGTTCGTTCCCCCAAACCGAGCAGGGCTGCTCGATGCTGATGTCCCAGCCGATGCCCTGCTGCACCCAGGCCGCGCGGCGCAGGCGCTCGATGTGGGCGACCAGGTCGGTGACGGGGATGACGGAACGCTCGGCGGTACCCGGCTTCACGATGAAGAGCAGGTCCCGGACGATGTTGCGCGCGCGCAGCGCCTCCTTCTGGACGATGCCGAGTTCTTCGGCGAGCGGCGCGGCCTCGGGCGAAAGCGACATCACCTCGGCGAAGCCGAGGATGGCCGTGAGCGGGTTGTTCAATTCGTGGGCGACGCCGCCGATCAGTTCGCCGAGGGCGGCAAGGCGGGATGTCTGTTCCAGTTCCTGCCGGTGGCGGGTCTGTTCCTCTTCGCGCTCCACATCGGCAGTGACATCGGCGAAGACGAACAGGACCTTCATCACCGGGTCGTTCAGCGGGACGATTTCGTAGTCGAACCACGCCGAGCGGCCATCTACGGCAAGCGGTGCGCGGCCGCGCGAACCCGACCCTTCCCGGAAGACTGCCTGGAATCCCGCGCGGGATTGCTCGGGGAGGCGGGGCGTCACATCGCTCCAACCGGTCGCCGCTCCCGAAGGGTCCAGGGCGCGAAGGATCTTCCGCCCCAGCTCGTTGGCGAACATCACCTGGCCGTTGATGTCGCTGAGGACCACGCCCTCGGAGAGGCTGCGCAGGATGAGGCTGTAGAGCGCTGTCTGGCGGGCGAGCTCCGCCTCGGCGCGGGCAGCCTCCACGGCGGGGCCGACGAACTGGACCATGCGCTTGAGCAGGGCGAGGGCCCGCTCGCTGAAGCGATAGTCCGGGTCGGTAGTGCTGACGGCCAGGACGCCGGAGGGAGTGCCTCCGGAGAAATAGGTGGTGAGGGCATAGTGCTGGAGCGTGCCGAGCGCGGCGGCGGGTTGTTCGTCCAGGTCCTCCGGCGTCCCTACCGCCTGGCCGTAGGCGCGCGCCTGGCGTCCGGCCGCCGTCATCGGCAACGTGACCTCGTCGGCGCCCAGGGTGCGCCGGACCCCCTCGCGAATCACCGGGAAGACGATGGTGTCGCCGTCGAGGCGTCCGTAGTTGGCGAACGCCCCCGGGATGAGCGGGGCGACGGCGGCCGGGATCGCCCGCGTGATCTCCAGGTTCGAGGTGGCGCGGGCGGCCACCGCGGCGACCTCGGAAAGCATCCGCTCGTCTTCCGCCTCTTCGCGCCGGCGCCTGTCCTCGCGGGCGTTGGCCATCGCCGGGCCTGTGATATCGGCGATGAGCCGGAGGATGCGCCGGTCCCGCTCCGAGAAGCGGTAGTCGCTATCGGTGGTGCCGACGAAGAGGAGGCCGATCTGGGTACCGGCAGAGGTGGCCACCGTCTCCAGGAATCGCGTCACACCGAAGGAGCGCATCAGGTCGCGGCTGGTCTCGGTCATCGGCGAGGTTTCGGTCTCGCCTTCCACCTGGCCCGATTCGATCGCGGCGCGGCTGAGATCGTGGATTCGCCGCCGGTGTTCCCCGGTGTAGAGGACCACCTCGTCGCCTTCGATGTAGTTGAACGTGACCCGGGCTCCGGGGATGAACCCCCGGATGGGGGCGACGATTCCGTCCAGGATGGCTTGCTCGGTGGAACCCGCCGCGAGCGCGGCCGCGGCTGCCGCGAGAAGGCGCTGTTCTTCCGCTTCCTGCTGACGGCGGGCGCTCTCTCGGGCGTTGGCGAAGGCCGGCCCGGCCATGTTGCCGATGAGCCGGAGCAGGCGCAGATGACGTTCATCGACGGCCGTTTCGGCATCGGTCAGGCCGGTGAAGAGGACCCCTTGCTGTTCCCCGGCGGCGCTCAGGGCAGTCATGACGAACTGCTCGATCCTTCCCGCTTCCAGGATCGCGGCGCTCCGCTCGCCAAGTTCCGGCCAGGGCTTGCGGACCAGGTTCTGGCCAGAGGCCAGGGCCGCCCTTAACTGCGGACCCATCGGGCCACCGATGCCATCGGGGCCGGTTACTTCGTTTCCTTCGGCAATGAAGAAGACTGAGACGACCGCGCCCGGCATAAAGCGCTGGACCGAGTCACGGAGCGATTCGACGATCCCGGACTCGCTCGTGCCGGCGGCGAGCGCGGCGGCGGCTTCGGCGAGGGTCCGCTGTTCCTCGGCGTCGAGGCGAGCGCGGAGCGAGGCGCGGGCGTTCTCCATCGCCGGGCCGACGATCTGGGCGATGAGGCGGAAGATCCGCAGTTCGCGCTCTTCGAATTGGTAGCCCTTCACCCGGGAGCCGATGAGCAGTACGCCCACGGTCGCGCCTCCGGAGAGGACGGCGGTGGAGCAAATGCTTTGGATGCCCAGCGCACGAACTTCGGTGATGTCGTTGAGGCCGCTGGGGACGCCCGGCCAGACGATCTGGCCCAGTTCGGCGGTCCGGCGCGACGGCTCGTCGAGGGGGAACCGGGACAGCGCGCCGCCGGGCAACGGGAACACGATCTCCTCGCCTTCGATGAAGCCAAACGCGAGGAAGGACTTCGGGATGATGCCGCGGACCGTGGCCTGCAGTTCGCCGATCAACTCGCCCGGTTCCGCGGCGCGTGCGGCGACGGCGGCGACTTCGGCGATCAGCCGTTGCTCTTCCGCCTCTTCGCGCTCGCGCTCGATGGCGCGCGAGTTCGCCATTGCCGGGCCGACGATATCGGCGATGAGGCGGCAGAGGCGGAGCTCCCGCTCGCCGGGTTTGAACGCCGGATCGCGCGAGCCGACCACGAGCAGGCCGGCGATGCCGCCGCCCGAAGTGGCGCGGGTGGCGATGTGGGCCTGGAGCCCGATGCGGGTGGGCTCGGCTTCCCACTCGTCGGTGCGGCGGCCTTCCGCCGGGACCGTGGCCTGTCCGTCGCGGAGGGCGTCGACAAACCGGGGCCCGTACGGCACGCGCCGCGGCTTCCCGCTGGAAGATGGGAAGACGCACGCATCTCCATCGAGGTAGCCGAAGTTCACAAACGGCCGGGCGATGAAGCGGGAGACGGCCTCGCGGAGCGCGAGGACGATGTCCAGGGCGTTGATCTCCCGCGCGGCGGCGGCGGCGGCGGCGGCGATGATCGCCTGGTCTTCAGCTTCAGCTTCTGTGAGTGCGAGGCGGCGCTCGTTCGCGGCGGCATTGGCCAGCAGGGATGCGACCACCTGGAAGAACGCCATTTCTGTATCGGTGAAAGAGCCCGGCGCCTTTCGGCCGATCGTCAACAGGCCCTCGGGCTCTGCCCCGGTCGTCAGCACGAACGAGGCGGCACGCTCGACGCCGAGATCGAAGACGCCGGCGCGGG
>CALMIW010000638.1 GCA_937864275.1 uncultured Dehalococcoidia bacterium | reverse complement strand
GCACGACTCGACCCCCCCGGCACGGTGCTCGCACCCGATGCTGAATAGCAGCAGAGCAATGTCACTGGGGAAGCGGCGGTCCGTCCAGCAGTCGTCGAGTCGTGCAGTCGCCCTCGCCGCATAAGGACATGCGGGCCGCGAATAGCCTAGTCAGGTACGGGGTCGTAGCCCTGGCCGCCCCACGGATTGCAGCGGAGAAGGCGACGGATCGTCAACCAGGAGCCCTTCAGGGCGCCGTGACGCTGCAGCGCCTCGACGGAGTAGGCCGAACAACTCGGCGCATACCGACACACCGGCGGCATGACGGTGCCAAACGTATTCTGGTATCCGCGCACGACGAGGACCAGGAGCCGAGCGATCATTCGGTACGCCTCCGCGTTGCGCGGTCCAACTCGCGGCGGACGCTCGCAACCAACTCCGAGAACGGTGCCGCCGCGGCCGCACCGCGCGCGACGACGATCACGTCGGCTCCATCTGGCAACTCCGCGGCGCGGACGGCTTCGCGCAGGCGTCGCCGGACTCGATTGCGGTCCGTGGACTTTGGAAACAGGCGCTTGCCGACGGCATACCCCACGCGCAGCTCGCCCTCCGGGCGCGGCAGGACGCGGACGACAAAAAGGGGGCCGCTGGAAGCGGTCCCCCGATCGAACACGGTGTCGAACTCGGCGCCCTTGCGCAGCCGGCCTGGTAGCCGTGCAGCCACGCCGCTCGCCAACGCTAGACCACGGTCAGGCGCTTGCGGCCCTTATCGCGGCGCGACTTCAGCACGAGACGCCCGGACTTGGTCGACATGCGCTTCAGGAAGCCGTGGACGCGCCTCCGCGGGATAGTGTGGGGCTGATAGGTTCGCTTCGTTGCCATCTGGCATCCTCCGTCAACTTCTAAAGACGCGAATCATCACCATAACACGCAGCGCAACTAGGGTCGAACCTCCGCGGAGTCGCCCCAGGCGAGCCGGTAGTGAGCATAGGCCTCGAAGATATACGTGACATAACTGCGCGTCTCTACGAAGTCAATCACCTCAACAAGGTCGGCCGGATCCTTCGCGCCGGACATCGCCCAACGGCTGGCATTGCCCGGTCCGGCGTTGTAGGCCGCCAATGCCACCAGCGGGTTGCCGTACCGGCCAATCTGGCCACCGAGGTAGTGCGCGCCAAACTCCAGGCTGACGGCCGGCTGCAGGAGCATCACCAACCGGAAGCCCTCCACACCCAGCTCATCCGCCAGCGCTTCACCCGTAGGCTGAATCACCTGTGTGAGTCCCCAGGCTCCCGCCGGCGAACCCGCCGTCGGGTCCCAGAAACTCTCCTGCCGAATCAGGGAAGCAAAGAACAACGGGTCGATGTCGCCCTTGCGAGCCTCATTCACCACCGTCGCGGCGTAGTCCACGGGGTACGACACCCTCAGCAGGTCTTTCGGCGCTTCGTGCGAAGCCACGCCCGCCTCAGACCGGATGACCACCGCGAGTCTCGCCGCCACGTCGGTCAGGCCGCACTCACTGGCCTCGCGCATCAACTCGAAGCTTCGCCACGTACCGCCGCGCGCCTCGGCTGCCCAGATCTCCGACGCCGCCGCCTCACGCAGCCCGGACGCCATCAATTCGCACGCCGCAGTCGGCGCAGAAGCCAGTGGCCCCCCACCGACCCGCTCCGCCAACCATGCCGCAATCGCCCCCCAGTCTGTCTTCTGCTGGAGGTTCCTCTCCCGGTAACTGGGGTCGAACGCGATCCCTCGGCCCAACTCCCGGGCCGCCTCGAGGCCGTGCAACTCGAATGGCCCGAGCGCTACCGCGGATTCGTACGCCGCCCTCGCTCCGGTGACGTCGCCCGCCTCGGGCGGAA
>CALMIW010000637.1 GCA_937864275.1 uncultured Dehalococcoidia bacterium | reverse complement strand
GCTTCCGGGGCTGCCACGGCCGCGCCGGTTGCCGCCGCAGCCGCGGCTCCTGCTGCAACATCAGCCCCCGAGGCTCCTGTGCGCGGCCCCCGGCCCGGCCAGAAGCAGCGCCCCCAGGGCGAGCCGCGCCCCAAGCGCCCGGCCAACGCGGGCACGCTCGGACCACGGCCCCGGGCCGGCGGCATCAGCATGCCGGTGATGACTGTCGGGCTCTTCGCCCTCGCCATTGTGATCGTCGGAATCGCTTTTGCCATCCAGCGGCTCGTCGATGACGGAGACAACGGCGGCATCTCGCCCTCGGACACGGTCGCGACGGCCGCGGCAGTCGATAAAACGCGGACGGCACAGGCCGCCGGCGGGCAGCAGACCCAGCCGAGCGGGACGCAGACTCCCGGCGCGAACCAGACAGCCTCTGGCACGCGGACGCCGGGCACGACCACGCAGACCCCGAACGGGACACGTACGCCCGGCGCCACCGGCACAGCCGGCAACGGAGCGAAGACCTACAAGGTTGAAGCTGGCGACTTCTGCGGCACCATCGCAGCCGATCACAACGTGACGCTGGCGGCTCTGCTCGCCGCGAACAACATGACCGAAGCCGACTGCAGCAACCTCCAGATCGGCCAGGAACTCAAGATCCCGTAGGCCACTCCCCGCGGGCCGGAAGCGCGAGTTCCGCGTGATGCTCGGCGACCCAGCGGACGCGCGCGGCCCAGTGGGCCGGGTGGCTGTGCCACCCGTGCTCCCGCTCCTGGATCCACTTCCAATCGGCCCAGCACAGAAGCGCGAGGTCGAGGTCTCGCCAGGCGAGCCGCCGGATCGCTTTCATGACCGGGGTGCGGTCTCGCTTTCGCTTCTCGAACTTGTCCGCCAGCAGTATCACCTTCGCCAGCATCGGCATCTCCGGCGCGCCGAGGGTGTGGTCGCGGACGGCGGCAAGCGCTTCTTCGTCGGTGACACCGAAGCGCTCGCGCAGGGTGACGGCGGCAATCGGGCCGTGGAGGAGCACCGGGTCGGCGCGGTCGGCAACGTCGATGGGCAAGCCCACCTCTATGGCGAGCCGGAGTTGTTCATCGGGCGGGAACGAGCGGAAGAGGTCGTGCCCCCACGTGGCGAGGGTCAGCCGCTCAACATCGAGGTCGTAGTGGACGGCGAGCTCGAGGGCCTCGACGAGCACCCGTTCGACATGGCGGACAAGGCCCTCGGGCCGGGATTCGAACTCGGCCTGGATAGCGGCGATTTGCGCCCGGACCGAGCCTGGCATCAGCCTTCAGGGCCGAGCATGCGCCCGCCGAGCAGATGCAGATGCAGGTGGTGGATGGTCATCCCCGCCGCATCGCCGACATTGAAGGCCAGCCGGTAGCCGCTCTCCCAGACGCCTTCGACGCGGGCGACGTCCTTCGCCAGCATGAACAAGCCCGCGAGCATCTCGGTGTGGTTCCACTCAAACTCCCGGGCGTTGTCGATGTGCTGCTTGGGGATCACCAGGCAGTGGACCGGGGCGCGCGGGTTGATGTCGCGGATGGCGAAAGCATGCTCGTTCTGGGCGACCTTCTCCACCTGGATCTCGCCACGGCTCATACGGCAAAAGAGGCAATCCTGCATTTGCATAGCGGAATTGTTGACCCGTCCCTGTCTCAGTGTCGAACGGCGGACCGCGAACAGCCGCGGGAGTTACAGACGGTTTACAGTTCGGCTATGACCGAGCAATCCATCAGCGTGCTCTCCCACTTCTGGGCGCCGCTCTGCGCCATCGGCGGCCACAGGCCGGGCGGCCCGAACGCCCAGATCTGCGTCTCCGTGTTCGGCGCCTCGATCGTCCCGGAACGGCCGCGGCTGCTCGTCGTGCTCTCGAAGACGAACCACACGACCGGCCTCGTCGCCGCTTCGGGGACGCTTTCGGTGACGGTGCTGGCGGAATCCCAGGCGCACCTGCTGGAACCCCTCGGGCTGCATAGCGGCCGAAACGGCCCGAAGCTCGGCGGCATCGAACACTCGCTCACGGCGATGGGCGACCCCGCCTTCGGCGGCGCGGGCAGCATTGCCTGCGAAGTCCTCCGCAGCTTCGACTTCGGAGACTCGACGGCGTTTCTGGCCGCTGTCCGCGAGCGCGAGGAAGGGGCCTTGGCGCCACTCAGCTGGCAGGCCGCGAAGAGCGTGGTCGGCGAAGACTTCCTCCGGCGGTGGGCCGAGAAGAGCGCGAGGGAGCAGGCCGCCGCACGCGAGGCCATGGCCTGGAGGGAGTGACGGTCGCTCCATTCAGGGCGGCCGGGACACGCAGAAGGCGGTGAATGTCGTCCGGCGCGAATCGTACGCGTTCCGGAAAGTGATGGCGCTGGGCCCGCCTGCTACTATCCGCCGGATCCCGCAACGAGGACCGGCACATGACTTCGACCGAGACCAATACCCCCACCGTCACGACGGCCTCCGGCGCCGTGCGCGGCCAGACCACTGACGGCATCCACTCGTTCAAGGGGATCCCGTACGGCGCGCCCACAGGCGGAGCGAACCGGTTCATGCCGCCGCGGAAGCCGGAGCCCAGGACGGACATCCGCGAGGCGACCAGCTACGGCCCGATCGCGCGGCAGCTCACCCGCGACGGTTCGGCCGCCGCCAATCCCATCGACGATGCGCGTGGCGCCGAGGGCGAGGACTGCCTTGTGCTCAACGTCTTCACGCCGGGCACAAACGACGGCGGCAAGCGCCCGGTGATGTTCTGGTGCCATGGGGGCGGGTTCATCAGTGGTTCCGGCGGGGCGGCCTACGACGGCACGAACCTGGCGCGACGCGGGGACGTCGTCGTGGTCTCGATAAACCATCGCCTGAACGGGCTGGGGTTCCTCCACCTCGGAGACATAGGCGGACCGGAGTTCGCGCAGTCGGGAAACGCCGGCATGCTCGATATCGTCGCAGCGCTGGAATGGGTCCGAGACAACATCGCAGGCTTCGGTGGCGACCCCGGGAACGTCACGGTGTTCGGCGAATCGGGCGGCGGCCGGAAGACGGCGGTCCTGATGGCGATGCCGGCCGCGAAGGGCCTCTTCCATCGCGCCATCATCCAGAGCGGCCCGGAACTCCGCGTGAATGAGGGCGCGTACGCGACGCAACTGGCCGAAGCGGTCCTCTCGGAGCTTGGGCTCCAACCCTCGCAACTGGACGAACTGCAGCGCCTGCCGTTGGCGCGAATCATGGCAGCCCAGTCGGCGGCGTCGGCGAAGATGCCGTCTTCGAACGCGCGGGGCGGCTTCCGGCCGGTCGTCGACGGGGCGGTGTTACCATCCCACCCCTTCAGTCCCGGCGCGCCCGAGCTCTCGGCGGACATACCGCTGCTCGTCGGGTTCAACCGCACCGAAGCGACGTTGTTCCTCGCCGGCGACAGGGAAGCGTTCGACCTGGACGAGGCGGGGCTGCAGAAGCGCGTCGGCCGGCTCTTCCGCGACCGTGCCGAAGGCGTCCTGGAGCGGACGCGCGCCCTCTACCCTGACGGGTCGCCCTCCGACCTGTACATCGCCATCCAGACAGGGTTCCTCCGCTACCCGATCGACTCGATCCGGATCGCCGAGCGCAAGGCAGCGCAGGGCGGCGCCCCGGCCTACCACTACACCTTCGAATGGGAATCGCCCGCGCGCTGGGGCAAGCTGAAGACCCCGCACGCCCTGGAGATCCCGTTCGTTTTCGACAACGCCGGGCTGGGCACCTGGTCGACGTTCACGCGCTCGACGCCGGAGGCGTTCGCGCTCGCGGCGAAGGTCAGTGCCACCTGGGCCGCCTTTGCCCGCACGGGCACCCCGAACTGCGGAGACCTCCCGGCCTGGGAGCCGTACACCCCCGCTTCGCGCAAGACGATGCTGATCAACAACGAGAGCCAGCTCGTAGCGGACCCGCGGCGAGAGGAGCGCGAACTCTGGGAGAGCCTCTACCCGGGGTAGCCCGGGGAGCCGCCTCGGTCTCGGAATCTACGGCCTCGTTTGCTCTATCGAGCCGCCGACCCAGCCCTCGAAGGCGGCGCCCATCTGGCGCTGGACTTCGGCGCTGTCGGCGTCGTTCCAGTCCTCGGCGATCAGGCCGTCCTCGATCCGCATCCAGTGGCTGCCCTCCCACGAAACGGACTTGCCCGTCGCGCGGACTACGGCATCGAAGCGCCAGCGGAACGCGACGATGCTGCCGTCGGCCACGATGCCGAGGATCGTGTGGCGAAGCTCGGAGAACGTCGCAAGTGTCTGATCGACCATCAGCCGGAACTCCCCTGTCCCGCGGACCGTCGCCCCAACGAAGTGGAGGACGAATCCAGGGGCAAGGCAGGCGAAGTACGCGTCCCAGTCCCTGGCAGCCTCGGCGGCGTGGAACCTGCGGACGAGGTCGAGGTTCGCCTGTTCGGTGGGGGTGTGGCTCATGGAGTGCGGTCTCCCAGGTTCGATGTTCCCTAGGCGAAGAGGACGTGGGTCTTCAGGAACGCCTCGACGGCCTTGTAGAAGGTGTCGATGGTTTCCTGCTTGCGCCAGCCGTGGCCCTCACCCGGGTAAAGGTGGTATTCGTGTGTGACCCCGCGGGCCTTGAGCGAGGCGACGATGCTGTCGCTCTGCTCCCGCGGCACCACCCGGTCGATTTCGCCCTGGAAGACGGCGACCGGGTCGACGATCTTGTCCGCATGGAAGATGGGCGAGCGTTCGCGGTAGATCGCCGCGGCTTCCGGGAGGGGCCCGAGCATCGAATCGAGGTAGCGCGCCTCGAACTTATGTGTGTCGGCCGCGAGGGTGAACATGTTTGCCACGCCGAACATGCAGATCGCGGCCCTGTAGAACCCGGGGATCTCGACGAGCGACTGGAGGACGGTGTAGCCGCCCGCGCTGCCGCCCATGATCACCAGGCGCGAACGGTCGGCCATGCCGCGCTCAGCCAGGGCTTCGGCGCCGAACTTCGCGTCCTGGACGTCGTAGATGCCCCAGCTCTCGCGCAACTTGAGCATGTAGTCGCGGCCATAGCCGGTGCTGCCGCGGTAGTTCGGGAAGAGCACGGCGTAGCCGCGGGTGGCGAAGTACTGGGCCTGCGCCGCCCAGCCGGCAACCACCTGGCTGGTCGGGCCGCCGTGGACGATGACGATGAGCGGCGGCGCGCCGGAGCCTTCGAAGTTCTCGCTCGCGGGCGGGTAGTAGAGGCCGTGGGCCTGCTCGCCATCGAACGACGTCCACGAGACAGGTTCCGGCGAAGACAGCGCGGAGGCCGGGACGGTTTCGGTGTCGGCCCGCCGGCGGACCGAATGCACGGGCGCCTCGCCGGAGAGGTCGAAGACGACGACTCGCCCCGGCTGCCTGCCGCCCGCGGCAACGACCGCGACCTTCCCGTTATTCGGCGCGCCGGCGGGAGAACTCAGGGCTGTGTAGTTTGGGTGGAGGTCGCCCAGGTCGCGGACGTCGCCATTCCGGGTAATCGCGACGAGCGTGGAGTACCCGGCTCGCTGGCGGAGGGCCACGATCGTGCCCGAAGCAGTCTGCGAGAACGTCCGCATGCCGTGGTTCCAGGCGGGCGTGCCGTATTCGAACGCACCTTCCGTGAGGCGGGTCACCGCCCCGCTCGCGAGGTCCTTTCGGTAGAGGTTTCCCCAGCCGGTCTCATCCGACACATAGAGGACGGACTTCCCATCGTTCGCGAACGTGCCCTGGAAGATGGACGTCTGCGGGCCGCCCGCGACGACGTCGCTCCCTGCAACCACGGGCAAGCCGCCCTCCGGGAAGGCGAGCCGAGCAACGCGAAGCTCCGTCCCGTCCCATGGCATATTCGGGTGGTCCCACTCCACCCAGCAGACGCGGTCGCCGGAGGGATGCCAGGCAGGCTGCATGTAGAAGTCGCGCCCTTCGCCGATGCGCTGCGGCCAGTGCTTGCCGGCCGCGTCCACCACGGCGATAGCGTCGACGTCTTCATAGGTGTGGATGTATGCGACCCAGCGCCCATCGGGAGAGACGACCGGCGTCGAGGCGGCGCCGAACGCGGGGGTGATCGGCCGCGCACGGCCCCCGGCGAGTTCCTGGCGGTAGATGCGCTGGTCGGCCTGTCCGACGAAGTAGGCGGCCCCGTGGGAGAGCGTGAAGTCGCCGCCGCCGTAGCCGACGAATGCCCGTACCGAAATGTCGGACGTGAGGTCCCGGGTCGAGCGGTCATCGGCGCCCTGGACGACGAGCACACCCTTGTCGGAGCGCCCCTCGATCCAGGCGAGCGTCTGGCCGTCGGTATCCCAGCACGGCTCGCTGAGGCGGATGCCCGCTGCGATCGCGGACGAGGTGATGGGGCTGGGCCAGAGGCCAAACATGCGTTGTTCGCGGGGCATGAGGTTCTCCCGGGTGCGGTATGCAGTATGTTAGTATGCGCGTATGAAGCGCACGACCATCACCTGGCCTGAAGATACTGTCAGAGCGGTTGAGCGTGCCGCAAGGAAGCGACGGAAGTCCATCAGCGCGACCGTGCGGGAACTGGTGGAGAAGCAACTCGCGGAGGAGAACAAGGTCTCTCCGTTCGAAGCGCTAGCCGGGATGTTCGACGATCCCAACCTCGTTCAGGGTGCGGACCTCGAGGATTTTCTGAAGGAGAACTGGGCGAGTGCCATCGATCGCGATCGTGGATAGCGGTGCGCTCATCGCGTTCACAAACCGCGCCGATCCACACCATTCGCTGGTGAGCACGGTCCTCTCGCGACGCGACCTGGAGATCCTGGTTCCGGTCCTCTGCATCGCCGAAGTGTGTTACATGCTTGCTGAACGGGGCGGCCCGGGAATGGAGTCGAGGTTCCTGGCCCGGTGTTCGCAGCTCGACATCCGAGCGCCCGAACCCGAGGACTGGGATCGAATAGCCCAGCTCGCGTTTGCGTACCGGGACATGGGGCTCGGCGGAACCGATGCCTCCGTGATAGCGCTCGCTGAGAGACTGGGGACAGACATCGTCCTGACGCTTGATGAGCGTCATTTCAGGGCCGTCCAGGCGAAGCACGCACGGAGCTTCCGGTTGCTTCGAGACTTCGCCTGACCGGTGACGGATTCACCGTGCTCGCGCGTACGATCCATGTTGGAGGCGCACCATGCTCAAGGCCGGGACCAGGGCACCTGAATTCACCGCGACGCTCGAAGACGGCTCGACCTTCGACCTGGCTTCGTACCGGGGGAAGAAGCACGTGGTGCTCTACTTCTACCCGAAGGACTTCACCGGCGGCTGCACCGCGCAGGCATGCTCGTTCCGCGACAACTACAGCCTGATCGGCAAGCACGACGCGGTGATCGTCGGCGTGAGCGGTGATAGCGAGGCCTCTCACACCTCGTTCAAGGACAAGTATCAGCTCCCGTTCCCGCTGGTCGCGGATCCCGGGCGTCGAGTCCACAAGCTGTACGAGGCGGTCGGACTCATCCCGTGGATGACGCCCCGGATCACGTATGTGATCGACAAGGAAGGCATCATCCGGACGGCCATCCGGCACGACTTCCGCGTGAAGGAACACGTCCCCGAGGTGATCGAAGCATTGGAGGCCATCGAGGCGGGACCAGCCAGGGCCTAATGCCTAAAGCGAGGCGAGGAAGGCTTCGACCGCGGCGTTGAAGGCCGCCGGCTGGTCGAGGTTCGCGGCGTGGCCCGCTTCGGGGATCATCACCTTCGTGCAGCCCGGGATCTTGTTCGCCATGTAGTCCGTCGCGCCGAGGAAGGGCTGGTCCTTCTCGCCGACGAGCACGAGCGTGGGTACTGCGATGTGCTCGAGCGACTCGATGATGCGCGAATCGAACTGGGCGAGCATCCCCCGTGCGGCATGGGCCAGCCCCTGGGCCGAACGGTGCTGCGAAACGCGCACCTCGGCGCTGCCTCCGAGCGCATCCAGACCCTTCGCCTCGAAGGTTTCGGCGCGCTTCATCGCGGTGACGTTCCAGCCCTCGCGGCCGACGGGGTTCTTGTAGCCGGGGCCGGTATCGAACAGCATCAGCGCCCGCACCATCGACGGGTGCGCCAGGTTGAATGCCAGCGACATGTAGCCGCCCAGCGAGAGGCCGCCGATGACCGCCTTGTCGATCCCGAGGTGGTTGAGGATCCCGGCGATGTCGTCCACCGTGGCGGCCTCGGAGTAGGCCTTCGGGTCGTCCGGACTATCGGATTGTCCGTGGCCGCGCATGTCCCAGGTGATGACGCGGTAGCGGTCCTTCAGGGCCTCTACCTGGCCC
>CALMIW010000636.1 GCA_937864275.1 uncultured Dehalococcoidia bacterium | reverse complement strand
CTCCGCATCGATGAGCATGCCGGACACTTTGCGGTCCTCGATCCAGATGTCGTTGGGCCGCTTAATGGGGGCATCGACGCCCTCGGCGCGGGGGGCGCGGGCGAGGGCGAGCGGCAGCGGGAGGGGCAGCCGCCGATGGACGGCCAGTGGGAGCCTGAGGACGAGCGTGAAGTAGAGGTTCTCCCGCGCCGGACTGTAGAAGGCACGGCCCCGGCGGCCTCGGCCGGCGGTCTGCTCTTCGGCGAAGACCAGTGCGCCATGGGGGGCGCCGCTGGCAGCCTGTTCGCGCGCAGCGTCCATGGTGGAGGGGATCGATTCGTGGTAGTCGAACTTCCGTCCGATCTCCCTGGTGGTGAGGTGCGCGCGGAACGCCTCGAGGTCGAACGTCTTCGTTGTGTCCATTCGCATCCCGACTCTACGGGCGAGATAGTTCGCGCGCCTCACACTTTCGGGGGAATTGACTGGGCGCAGGGCATAAAAAAGGGCCCTCGGTCAATTTCCCGAGGGCCCCTTCGTAGCTAAGACCGGAATAGTCTTAGGAGGATTTGGATGACACCCCACAGGGGCAGTGCCCCTAGGAGGAGGTCACCTCCTGTGCCAGGGTCCGGCCGTAACTACGACTGTGATAGTCCATGCACATCACCTCCTTTCCTGCATGCGAGCATGCCTCTTGCGGGGGAGGCGTGTCAAGACTTCGCGGGTTATCTCCTGGTTACGAAGGCTGCCGGCCGTCACCGACGCGCCCGGCAGCCGAAAAGCACCTTCTCGCGCACCAATTCTCGCTTCAACTCAATGTCATACCGCGTCCTGACATCATGCTGGCAGGACGCCCGCTCTAGCATTGAACCTGGATCTCGCACGGCTTTCACGCTGGCGAGTGCAGGAGGCAAGAGCACATGGACCTCGACGGAAACCTGATCGTCAACCTGAACAGCGAACACCCCGAGGCGCTCGCCGCGTTCTACCGCGACACGATCGGACTCAAGCCCAATCCGGCTATTGGCGAGTGGGCGTTCATGGCCGCCACCACGCCCTTCGTGATCGACGGGCACAGCGAACTGAAAGGGCAGACCAAGGAACCGCCGCGCACGATCTTCAACTTCTCGACCGACGACGTGCACGTGGAGCAGGCGCGGCTCGAATCACTCGGCGTCCGCTTCCTCGGTCCTCCCACGCCCGATCCCATCTCGTTCGCGACGTTCGTCGATCCGGATGGGAACTACGGCCAAATATTCTCGATGGA
This sequence comes from uncultured Dehalococcoidia bacterium, assembly GCA_937864275.1. Lineage (GTDB taxonomy): Bacteria > Chloroflexota > Dehalococcoidia > Tepidiformales > Tepidiformaceae > Amarobacter. The sequence continues at coordinate 6,950 of CALMIW010000636.1, read as the reverse complement.
GGGCGCCCCACTCGGTCTGGAGATGTTCGCTCTGTCGCGCTCGACCGAGGATCCCGAGCGGATGCGATCGTTCTATCGCGATGTCGTCGGGCTTTCGGACGACTTCCCGGAGCTTGGGAGCCCGTTCATGGCGGGCGAGACCTCGATGTACGTCAGCCCCCACAGCGAGACGCATGGGCAGGCGAAAGAACCGGCCCGAGTGCTCCTGAACCTCCCGGTCGCCGACCTGGCGGCGGAGCAGAAGCGCCTCGAGGGCCTCGGCGTGACGTTCCTGCGCAGCGCGGGCCGCGAAGCGTGGGGTGGGTTCATCTCCACATTCCAGGACCCGGACGGGAACTATCTGCAGCTGGTGGAGTACAGGCCGGGGTAGTGGGCGGGGGCGCTGGATGGCGGTTTGGCCGCGTTAACCCCTATTGGCCCCCGCGTTGCCCTGCGTGTCGCAATCCGATGCCCAGCTTACCGACTCTCGGGCGGGTTTCTCCGGAGTTCGGTCCACGCAATCAGGAGCACGATGATCGCCACGATGAATGAGACGTTCACCTGGATGGTGATCGTACCCTGTGCGACGAACTCTCCCACGATGTCGAATGCTGCCAGGGCCAGCGCCAGCCACGCAGCCCAGCGTCGGCCTGTGAGGTGCCCTGCCAGGGCGATGCCGAATAACACGCCCGCGATGGCGCCGAGGACCGTCAGCCAGCGGTAGTCCACGGCCACGCTCTCCCGGATTCCGAACTGATCCGCAGCGAACGCCCACGTCACGAAGGCGTGCTGCACGACCTTTTCGAACAGCATCAGCCGAAGCAGCCACCTCGGCCAGCTGGCCGTCGCGAGGACACTTCCCCGGTGGTGTCCTCCGGGGCCCCGTTCTGCCCGTGAAGTCACTTGAATCCCCTCTGTTGCGCATCTGTCCGCCGGAGCGGTAGCAGTCGTGCCAGGCACGGCGATCATAGCGACGAAGGATACGGCCGGCCGGTGCAGCGATGGCGGGAGCACAGCCTGGGCAGCACCCGTTTGGACCGGATAGAAGAGAGCGCGTCTTCGAGAATGCGGGGACGTACAGCGGCGCCTCCCATCCCATTCCCCCAACCACCCCATCTGGTATCATCAGACGGTTGTGTGTTCAGGCGGCGCCCTGGCTAGCCCTCGGGCCGGTCAAATCTATGACGCCGCATGTTGGAGGCACCCCCTGGTTACCCCTGTCAGCATGAAGCAGTTGCTGGAGGCCGGCGTCCACTTCGGCCACCAGACCCGCCGTTGGAACCCGAAGATGCGCCACTTCATCTTCACCGAGCGCAACGGCATCCACATCATCGACCTGCAGCAGACCGTTACCCGGCTCGATAGCGCGATCAACTTCATTCGCGATGTCGTCGCCGGCGGATCCGACGTGCTCGTCATCGGCACGAAGAAGCAGGCTCGCGAAACGGTGGAGATGGAGGCGACGCGCGCCGGGCTTCCGTACGTGAACAACCGCTGGCTCGGCGGAACGCTCACGAACTTCCGCACCATCCAGAGCCGGATCAAGCACCTCCAGACACTCGAGACTTCGATGGAGCGCGGCGACTACTCGCGGCTCACGAAGAAGGAACAGCTCGACATCTCGAACGAAATCGAGCGGATGAACCGCTACTTCGGCGGCATCAAGCAGATGGACCGTCTGCCTTCGGCCGTCTTCATCATCGATACCGTGAAGGAAGCGATCGCCGTCGCCGAGTGCAAGCGGCTGAGCATTCCGATCGTTTCGCTCGTCGACACGAACTGCGACCCGGACCCCGTGGCCTACCCGATCCCCAGCAACGACGACGCGATCCGCGCCATCAAGCTGATCCTTGGCAAAGTCGCCGACGCGGCCATCGAAGGCCGTGCCGCGAAGGAATCCGGCGCAGGCGCCGGGACCGGCGTGGCAGTGGAAGACTTCGCCCGCGCCGCCCAGGCGGGCGTGGAAGCCGGCACATTCTCGGCCGCTCCGGAAGATACCGGCGCCGAAGACGCCGCACCGACCATCACCACCATCTCCGCGACAGCGCAGGCTGCCGCTGAAGCCCCGGCCCAGGAGTAGAAACCCAGTGGCAGTTACCACCGAGATGATCAAGGCCCTCCGGGAAGAGACCGGCGCGGGCGTCATGGATGCAAAACGCGCGCTCGACTCGGCCAACGGCGACGTCGCGAAGGCGAAGGCAATCCTGCGCGAGCAGGGCGTGGCCGCCGCCGCCAAGCGCGCGGAGCGCGAGACCTCGAACGGCGTCGTGGATTCCTACATCCATTCGGCCGGCCGCATCGGCGTCCTCGTGGAAGTCAACTGCGAGACCGACTTCGTGGCGAACACCGAAGACTTCCGCGGACTCGCGCGGAACATCGCGATGCAGATCGCCGCGATGAACCCGTCGCTCATCTCCAAGGACGACCCAGACCGCGACAAGTACGAAGGCTCCGACGAGGAGGTCTGCCTCTTCAGCCAGAAGTTCATCAAGGACGCTTCGCGGACGGTGGAGGACCTGGTGAAGGATGCCGTCGCAAAGACCGGCGAGAACATCCGCGTCCGGCGCTTCGCCCGCTTCGAGCTGGGTCGATAACGCCCGGTGGCAACGAGCGAGATGCCACGGTTCAAGCGAGCACTGGTAAAGCTGAGTGGCGAGGCCCTGATGGGGTCTCGCCACTTTGGCATTGACCCGCTGACGCTCAACGACCTCGCCCGCCAGATCAAGCAGGCGATCGACGCGGGCGTCGAAGTCGCCGTTTCGGTCGGGGGCGGGAACTTCTGGCGCGGCGCCACCGTCGCGGAAACCGGGATGGACCGCGCGACCGCCGACTACGCGGGCATGCTGGGCACGATCATGAACGCCCTCGCGCTCCAGGACGCGCTGGAGAAGGCCGGGGCCGACGTGCGCACGCAGACGGCGCTGCCGATCGCCCAGGTCGCCGAGCCGTACATCCGCCGTCGCGCGATTCGCCACCTGGAAAAGCAGCGCGTCGTCATCTTCGCAGCAGGAACCGGCAACCCGTTCATGACGACGGACACCGCCGGGGCGCTGCGAGCGATCGAGACCGACTGCGAAGTGCTCTTGATGGCAAAAAACGGCGTCGATGGAGTCTACGATGCGGACCCCGCGAAAGTGCCGACCGCCAAGAAGTACGAGCACCTCACGCATATCGAAGCGATCCAGCAGCGACTCGCCGTGATGGACATCACCGCCCTCTCGATGTGCATGGAACACCACCTCCCGATCCTGGTGTTCGACGTGGCGGGGCCCGATGCCGTGTTCCACGCGCTCCGGGGCGATAGAATTGGGACAATCGTTACTTCTGGCCCGGAGGCTGATGCCGCCGGTGGCTCCTGACGCACGGAGGGACTTCTGTGGCTGACCCTGACGAGATTCTCCTGAACGCCGAGGAGAAGATGGATTCCGCGATCGATGCGTTTCGCCGCGAGCTGACCGGCATCCGCACGTGCCGCGCCCATCCGAGCCTGATCGAGACGCTCCCAGTGGATTACTACGGCGCCGTCACGCCGCTGAAGCAACTGGGAAGCATCAATGCCCCGGAAGCGCGGCTGCTCACCATCCAGGTCTGGGACCGCGGCGCCGTATCGGCCATCCAGAAGGCCATCCAGGCTTCGGACCTCGGCCTCAACCCGGCAATCGACGGCCAGACGATGCGCCTGCCCATCCCGGCGCTCACGGAGCAACGGCGCAAGGAGCTCGTGAAGATGCTCCACAACAAGACCGAGGACGCCCGCGTCGCGGTCCGGAACGTCCGCCGGCACTCCCACGACGAGCTTCGCAAAGCGGAGAAGGACGGCGACGTCTCCCAGGACGACCTGAAGCGCAGCGAAGAGGAGCTTCAGAAAATCACCGACCGCCACGTCTCGAACATCGATGTCGAATCGAAAAAGAAGGAAGCCGAGCTGCTTGAAGTCTGAGCCGGCAACCGTCCCGGCCACCGAAGCGGCCGACTTCCTCGGCGACCTGATCTCGCCGATATCGGGCGGCCGCGTGCCGCGCCATGTGGCCATCATCATGGACGGCAACGGCCGCTGGGCAACCCAGCGCGGCCTGCCTCGCGCCGCCGGGCACCGCGCCGGGACAGAGAACATCCGGCGCGTGATCGAGCGGTTCGCGGATCACGGCGTCCAGCATCTGACGCTCTACGCATTCAGCACGGAGAACTGGAACCGCCCCCAGCGCGAAGTACGGATGCTCATCCGGCTTCTGCGGTACTTCATCAAGCGCGAACTGAGCAACCTGCACAAGAACGGCATCCGGCTGCGGATGCTCGGGCACGTGGAAACGCTCCCGGATTGGCTCCAGAAGCAGGTACAGGACGCAATCACCCTCACCGCGGACAACGGACGCATGACGCTGAACATCTGTTTCAGCTACGGCGGAAGGGACGACATCCTGATGGCCGTCCAGTCGATCGTCCGCTCGGAGATTGGCGCCTCGGACATCACCGAGGAAACCATCTCGAGCCATCTCTCGACGGCCGGCGCGCCAGACCCCGACCTCCTCATCCGGACAGGCGGGGATATGCGCATCTCGAACTTCCTGCTCTGGCAGGCGGCGTACGCGGAGCTCTACTTCACCGACACGTACTGGCCAGACTTCGGACGCGAGGACACAGACATCGCACTCGCGGAGTACGGCCGGCGCAAGCGCAAGTTCGGCGCCCTCCTTCCAGAAGACCTGGAAGCCTTCAAGGGGTAGTCGCCCCGGCGCGGCTCGCGTGCCCTCGCACTGTTGTCATTCGTCGTATCGCCGGGTCTAATCCTTGCCTGCGGAGGGATGGCCATGCCACGAGAATTCGCGACCACCACCATCTACGTGATCCAGCCGGGCGATACGCTGGGCGGCATTTGCGATGCCCACGGCGTCCCACTTGACCTGGTGCGCGCCGCGAACAGCGGCCTCATCACCGACGCGAGCCTCATCCAGGTGGGCTGGGAAATTGTGATCCCGGGCGAACTGGCCGGTTCGCGGCGGAGGCCGGCGCCGGCCGGAGACGGCGTGACCAGTTACACGGTCGAACCCGGCGACTCCCTCAGCACTCTCGCAGCTCGGTGGGGAACATCGGTCGAGGCCATCGCCGAGTTGAACGGCATCGCCAACCCCGCACTCATCTTCGTCGGCCAGCGCATCCGCAGGCCCGGCACGGGCATGGTCGAGGCGGCGGGCGGCGGCGCCACGACCCACACCGACCCCCCTACCCCCTCGCGCGGCCGCCTGGAGTTTGTCCGCTGGCCGCTCGAGATGCCGCCCGCCATCGTCACCGGCGGGTATCGCCAGGATTATGGCAACTATCTCCATCGCGGCATCGACCTCGGCGGGGTGCCCGTCGGCACACCGATCCTGGCGCCCGCGGCCGGGATCGTCACAGTCCACCGCCCGGGCGACGGCTGGGGCAACGGTAGCTTCGGCATCAATGTGGTCATCGACCACCCGGGAACCCCGTGGTGGTCGATCTACGCGCACATGCTCGAGACCGACCGGGTGTCGGGAGAACAGGTCGAAGCCGGCGACGTCATCGGGGCGGTCGGGTTCACCGGATTCGTCGTGCCCGAGGGCCCCGCGGGGGCACACCTTCACTGGCAACTCTCCGCCCACAGCGGCTTCCCGCAGGGGTTCGAGTACATCGCGAACCCGCTGGATTTCTTCGCCGGGTAGGCTGCCTTTGGCCTTCGGACGCCGGGCCTTTACGCTTCTCCCGTGTCCAACCTTCAACTCCGCCTCGCCACGGCCGCCGTCGGACTGCCGCTCGTCATCGCCGTGGCATGGATCGGCGAGTGGACGTTCGCACTGATCCTGGCGGGAATCGGACTGCTGGCGGCGATGGAATTCGTGCATGGCTGGCTCATCCCCACGATGCCGATCCGCCAGGCGCTCTCACATCTGCCGACGTTCATCATCGCGCCGGCGGTGGTCGCGGCAGCCCACGTCGAACCCAGGTGGGTATTCGGCGGGTTCTTGTTCGCCGCGCTCTTCGCGCTCCTCGGCTACCTCCCGACGAACGCCATCGGCCCGCGAAAGCCCTACCGCGTCTACGCCTGGTGCGTGGTCTACCTCGGGATCATGCTGGCCACGTTCGTGCTCGTCCGCGATGTCGAGCAGGGGCGCAAGTGGTTCTTCCTGGGCCTGCTCTCCACCTTCGCGGTCGATACCGGCGCGTACGCGGTCGGCCGGCTCATCGGGCGCCACAAGATGGCGCCGAAGATCAGCCCGAAGAAGACGTGGGAGGGCGCGGCCGGCGGCATCGTGGCAGGAGTGGCTGCCGTCTTCGCCTTGAATGCACTGCTCGACACCGGCGTGCCGGCGACCACCATCTCCCACTTCGCCGTGGCGGTCCCGCCGGCGGCCATCATCGGCGACCTGGTGGAGAGCTGGATGAAGCGCCGGATGGGCGTCAAGGATGCCTCGGGGCTCCTCCCGGGGCACGGCGGCTTCATGGACCGGCTCGATTCCCTTCTCTTCGTCTTTCCCGTGTTGTACGTCTTTCTCCAGGTTCGTGTGCTCTAATGGTGGATATCCGCCATGCATGACGAAGCGACCGTCGAGCGCCTCGACGAAGTACTGTTCGAAGCCCCCGAAACACCCTGGCTCCTGCGGAAGCCGGTCGTCGGCAGCGTGGTCGGCATCTTCGTCGCCATTGTCGTCCTGTACTTCCTCGCGACAACCTTCTGGGGCGTTTCGTTCAAGGTGGATGCGGAGCCGCTGCGCGACTGGGTCGAAGCCCGGGGAGCCCTCGGAGTCGTGGCGTTCATCCTGATCATGGCCGCCTCCGTGCTGTTCGCGCCGATCCCGAACATCCCGATCTTCATCGCCGCCGGGCTCGCCTGGGGGCCGGTACTCGGGACGGTCTACTGCATGGCCGGGCTCACGCTCGGCTCGGCGGCGGCATTCGGAATCGCCCGGAAGTTCGGCCGCAAGCACCTTTCCCGGCTGATCGGGCACAACGCC
>CALMIW010000635.1 GCA_937864275.1 uncultured Dehalococcoidia bacterium | reverse complement strand
ATTTACTGGGGCTGTGGCGTCCCCATGGGCCAGGGAGAACCGGTCGTCGTCGTCCCCGGCTTTCTCGCCAGCGACGTCTCGATGATGGAGCTCTACTGGTGGCTCGCCCGCATCGGCTACAAGCCCTACTTCTCCAACATCGGCCGCAACGCCGACTGTCCGGACCACATCGCCAGCCTTCTCCTCGAGACGATCAAGCAGGCGCACCGGGAGTCGTCGGCCACAGCCTCGGCGGCATGCTCGGGCGTCACGTCGCCCTCGACTACCCCGAGTACGTCAGCCTCGTCGTTTCGATGGGTTCCCCGTTCAAGGATGCGGTCAACGCCCACCCCATCCTCATTTCGGCGACAGCCGCGCTGCGCGGTGTCCACGGCCGGCACGTTGCCAGGAACGTCAAGCCGTCCTGCTTCTCCGGCCACTGCACCTGCAGCTTCGTGAAGAACATGATCGCGCCCGAGGAGTACGAGGTCGCCCACTTCGCCATCTACTCGAAGCGGGACGGCGTCGTCGAGTGGGAAAACTGCATCGAAGACGACCCGTCACTCAACGACGAAGTGAACTGCACCCACATCGGGATGGCCTTCCACCCCGGTGTCTATCGCGTCCTCGCGGACCGGCTCCGCCAGGCCCCGGAAGGCCCACACAACCCCGGCTACTGAACCTCTGGTGGTTGCCCGTGCGGGTGCGGCGAATGTCCGTCCGGCAGGTCGATCGACTCGATCGCGCAGCGCGTGTGCTCGAACAGGTTCTCCGGCCCCAGCAGCGCCAGGATCCCGAAGCGTTCGAGTGTCCCGCGGAGTTCGGGCTGGATCGCCGTCAGGATGATGCGCCCGCCGCCCTTCTGGCGGTGCTCGATCACCCCTTCCAGCGTTATCAGGCCGGAGGCGTCGATGTGGTGGACATCCTTCATGCGGAGGATGAGCGGGTTCCGGTTGTGCCCCAGCAGTTCGTATTCAAACGTCGCGGCGCTGTAGAACGAGAGCACGCCCTCGGCGTTGAAGAACGCGATGTCCGGCCGTGCCTGCATCATCGCGGAGAGCTCGGGGCTCACCTGGCGGATGCGCCCGGTCTGGTCTGGCAGCAGCTGCAGCGCGGCCGGTACCCGGATCAACTGGCGGACGAGGAGCACCATCGAGGCGATGATCCCGAAGCCGATTGCGTAGCTCAGGTCGAAGAAGAGCGTGATGAAGATCGTGGCGACGAGGATGAAAGCATCCCCGCGTGCCGACTTGCGCAGCAGCCGCGAAACCTCCGGCACCTCGGCGATGTTCCACGCGACGATCAGGAGAATGGCCGCCAGCGCCGTCATCGGGACGCGCCCGGCGATGTCGCCGAGGAGCAGCACGCCCGCCAGGACGGTGAAGGCGTGGACAATGCCCGTCAGCCGGCTCGTCCCCCCGTTTCGGATGCCGGCCGCCGTCCGGGCGATCGCCGCCGTCGCGGGAATTCCGCCCATGAACGCCGCTACCGTGTTCGCGAGGCCTTGGCCGCGCAGCTCTCGGTCGGGCTCGTGCCGCTCCGCGTTCCCCGACATCCCGTCGGCCACAACCGCGCTCAAGAGCGATTCCACGCCGGACAGGATGGCCACTGATACGGCGAGCGGAAGCAGGTCGAACATCAGCCCAAAGTCCAAGAATCCGGTGTCGAAGGAGGGCAGTTCCTGTGGAATCACGCCGTACTTGCTCTCTACGGTCGGGACATCCAGCCCGAAGTACCAGGCAATGGCCGTCGTGACGATAACCGCGATGAGCGGCCCCGGGATGGCGCGCACCCGGGGGAGCTTCGGCCACGCGATGAGGATCGCGAGCGCAAGCGCGCCGATCGCCGGCGTGGTGAAGCCGACCGAGCCCATGTGGCGGACGCTGTCCCACACGCGTTCGTGGAAGTGCTCGATGCTGGCGTCCGTCCCGGTGATGTTGAGGAAGTTGTTCAGCTGCCCGAAGGCGATCGAGAGCGCGATACCGGCGGTGAATCCCACCACCCCCGTCCCGGGGATGTAGCGGACGAGCCGCCCCGCCCGCAGCACGCTCATCACCAGCAGCATCACCCCGGCCATCAGGCCGAGGATCGGCAGCGCCTTGGCCCCGTGCGCGATCACGGCGTGGCTGAGCACGGGCACCAGCGCTGCCGTTGGCCCGGTGATGTTGTAGCGCGAACCCCCGAAGGCGGCTGCGATACCGCCTGCGATTACCGCGGTGTACAGCCCCGCGATCGGCGGGACACCCACGGCCACGGCGAGCGCGATCGAAAGTGGGAACGCGATGACACCGACGACAATGCCCGCGATCACGTTTTGGCGGATGTTCGCGGGCATCGTTGGAGAGAAGGTCAGCCGGGACTGGACCGCTTGCAAGGGCGCACGTCCGAAAAAGAGTCGAGCCGCTCGTTGCTCGTATCTCTATATTCGAACATGCGCAAATTAGTAGCAAGTGCTACACTCCGCTCGTGTCGACCCTTCAGGACTTCAAAGCCGACCTCTTCCGGACGCTCGCGAACCCGGTCCGCATCCGCATCCTCGAGACGCTGCGGAGCGCCGGGAGCCTGACAGTTGGCGAGATCCAGGCCCGGGTTGGGATCGAGGCGGCGAACGCCTCCCAGCACCTTTCGATCATGCGTGCCCGGGGTATCGTCGAGGCCCGTCGCGAGGGGACGAGCGCCTGGTACTCGGTGACCGAGCCTGAAGTCTTCAGCTTGCTCGATGCCGCTCGCGCGATCTTTGAACGGCGTGTCGCCGCGCAAACGGAGTTGCTCGGAGCGACAACCTCCCAGCAGTGAGCTACGCGAAAAAGGGCCCCGTCGTTCGACGGGGCCCTTTCACTTCCTGGTAGCTCGCCGGGATTAGACGGCGGCCTTTTCCTTCTTCGTTGCCTTCGCGGCATTCGGCTGCATCGCTTCGTAGCCCTTCTTCACCGCGTCGGTCATCGGGTTCGCGGTGGCCCACTTGCGGGCGACTTCCACGGCGGCCTGGGACGTTTCCTTGTTCGCCGCGACGAGTTTCTCAACCGTCTCGCGGGCTTCGCTGCCGGCGCCCATCGCCTCGGAGTACGCGGCCTGGGTGAACGCCAGCGCGCGGCCCTGGGCCGCGGTCGTGGCTTCGAGCATCGCCGTGTAGAAGTGGCCAAGGTCGGTCGGTTCGGCGGCAAACCGGCGCCCGAGCTCGATGGCTTCGCGCTGGCCCTTGGCGACGTCGCTGGCGAACTGCTTCGTCACCTTGATGCCGCGTTCGTTCGCCTTCGCCACCGCGTCGATGAGGAGGTCGTAGCTGCTGAGGAGGCTGTCGTAGTACTTCTGGACGTAATCGTTCGAGGCCATGGAGAGGTTCCTTTTCTGGAGGGGGTGAGCGCATCTGCGCTCCATCTAGATGCAAGTTACACATAGCTGCATTCCCTTGTCAACACTTTGCTGCTAAGTGCATAATGCATTTACCGACAGGAGCACCCTCGACCTTGGCCAACGACACCCCCGATGTAAAACCCCGCCTTCACGGCGAACTCCTCTCCACCAGCCTGCTCGCCTTCCTCAAGGGATGGAACGCCTACGGCTACCAGCTCGCCCAGAAGCTCGCTGCCGCCGGGCTGCCCGAATCCGATAGCGGGACCGTCTATCGCACGCTCCGCCAGCTCGAGCGGGCGGGTATGGTCTCGTCGTTCTGGGATACCTCCGAGAGCGGGCCCGCCAGGCGGATGTACAGCCTGACGAAGGCCGGCGAGCTCTTTCTCTCCGGGTGGATCGACGTCCTGCAGAACTACCAGCGCATCCTGAACGCCACGCTCGAAGGGTTCGCGCCGCCCGCCGGCGAGTCTGGCGAACCGGGCGCTACAGACAGGTAGACTCTCCAACCAGTCTTCGGGAGGACCCAGCAAATGGCAGACAAGACCGCAACTGCAGACCCCTTCGAGATGTGGCGCGACTGGGTCGCGAACTCCGAGCGCCAGTGGAACAGCTTCCTCAATAACGCGATGGCGACCGACGAGTTCAGCCAGGCGATGGGCCGCATGATGGACGTCTACCTGAACATGCAGAAGAACATGAACGAAGTGATGGGCCGCTATCTCCAGGTCATCAACGTGCCGACCAGGAACGACGTCATGGCCATCGGTGAGCGCCTCTCCCAGATCGAAGACCGCCTGAACCAGATCGAAGGCGCACTCGCCCGCATGTCCGTCCCGTCCGCCTCCGGGACTGCTGCCCCCCGGGCGACCGCGGTCCCTCGTCCCCCGCGGACGAAGAAGCCGGCCAAGGCCTGAGCCGTAAGCTGTCGTTCATCCAATCTTGACGCCCGGGCAGAGCGCTGCGGCCCATAATGCCCTTCGATGGCCGTGCCGGGGTGCGCGCCATACACTGTCGCGCACCAGCCTGCGGGCTTCGCCGCCATCCTCGTCCCGGGGGCATCTCAATGACTGCATCAGCCAGCGAAGTTTCCGTCGAGGAGCGCGTCCGCCAGCAGGTCGAACGGACGATCCAGCGGAGCATCAAGGGCCTCGAGTACATCTCCACCGGCGACCCCGCCGTCGGCCTGACACCGAAAGACGTCATCTACTCCCGCGGCACCCTGAAGCTCTACCACTACCACCCGCAGTCCGATGAGGTCTACCGGGTCCCCGTCCTGCTCGTGATGTCGCTCGTCTCGAAGCCCTACATCCTGGACCTGACCCCCGGCCAGAGCCTGGTCGAGTTCCTGCTCAAGCAGGGCTTCGATGTCTTCATGATCGACTGGGGAATCCCACGTCCCGAAGACTCGAAGCTCAAACTCGAAGACTACGTCCTCGATTTCATTCCGGATTGCGCCGAGCGCGTTCTCAGGGACTCCGGAGAAGACGAGGTCTCGATCGTCGGCTACTGCATGGGCGGGCAACTCTCGACCATGTACGCGGCGCTTCATCCCGATGGCCCGGTGAAGAACCTCGCCTGCTTCACCACCCCGGTGGACGCCGATGGCATGACCCTCTTTCGCCAGTGGACCGACAAGCGCTACTTCGATGTCGACCGTGTCGTCGATACCCTTGGCAATGTCCCGCCAGAGCTCTTGTACGCCTCGTTCGACATGCTCAAGCCGGCGGCGCGGGTGGCCAAGAACGTCCAGCTCTGGGACAACCTCTGGAACGACGAGTTTGTGAAGTCCTACCGCATGTTCGACCGCTGGGCGGCCGACCAGATCCCGTTCCCCGGCGAGTGCTTCCGCCAGGTCACCAAAGACTTCATGTGGGACAACAAGTTCGCGAAGAACGAGCTCCTGCTGGCCGGCCGGCGGGTCGACCTGGGCAACGTCCGCATTCCGTTCATCCACATCGTCGCCGAACACGACCACATCGTCCCCTACGAAGCAGCCAGGCCGCTGGTGCAACTCGTCGGGAGCGAGGACAAGAAGGAAGTGATGCTGAAGGGTGGCCACGTCAGCCTTGTTGCTGGTGGGAACGCCATTTATCGTCTTTGGCCACAGCTTGAATCCTGGCTGGGGGAGCGTTCGGTATGACCGAAGATGGCAGCCGCACCTATCCGATCACCTATCAGGCGGGTAGCCACGAAATTACGCTTCGGCACATGACGCCCGATGACAGGGCCGGTCTCCTCGCCTTCGCCCGGTTGCTGCCCGAACACGACCTCCTCTTCCTCCGGCGCGACATCAGCCAGGAGCCCGCGGTCGATGACTGGATCGCCGAGCTGAAGAGCGGCGAGATCGTCACCATCCTGGCGACGGAGAAGGATGCGGTCGTCGGCTACGCGACGATCCACCGGAGCCTCCTGCGCTGGACGGCCCACGTTGCCGAGCTCCGCGTCATGGTCGCCGAATCGATCCGCGGCGTCGGTCTCGGGCGGATCCTCACCCAGGAAGCCTTCGCAATCGCGCTTGGCGCAGGCATCGAGAAGATGGTTGCCCAAATGACCCTCGACCAGAAGGGTGCCATCGCCACGTTCGAAGGCCTCGGCTTCCGCCCGGAAGCCCTCCTGCGCGACCAGGTCAAAGACCGCCAGGGCAACAAACACGACCTCCTCGTGCTCAGCCACGAGGTCGCTCGCTTCGAATCGCAGCGAGCCGCCTATGGCGTTGCCCAGGTCTTCGGCTACTAACAAGACGGCACGGACTGGTCGCCGGTCGGGCCTTCGATGCTGGCCCTGCAAACTGCGCCGCCACGGAGAGGGAAAATCGTGTCTGAGCTTCGGGAACTCCTGGAAATAGCGCGGCGCGCCGCGGTGATCGCCGGCGAAGTCATCATGCCGCTGTACAACGCCGGGACCACCGTGGAGTTGAAGGCGGACCGCACCCCGGTCACCGTCGCCGACAAGAACGCCGAGCTCGCCATCCGGGAGTTCCTCGCGCGGGAATGCCCGGCCCACGGCATCCTCGGCGAAGAGTTCGGCGAGACGCCCGGAGACGGCCGCCACCGCTGGATCCTGGACCCGATCGATGGGACGAAGTCCTTCATCCACCACGTGCCGCTCTTCGGCACCCTCGTAGCCCTGGAGCGAGACGGTGTGCCGGTCGCCGGCGTGATTGCCTGCCACGCCGTCGGAGAAACCGCTTCGGCGGCTGACGGGCTCGGCGCGTACCTCAACGGCGAGCCATGCCGCGTCTCCGCCACCTCCGCCCTGGGCGATGCCACGGTCACCATGACCAGCTTCTCCCGGATGATGCGCGGGCGCTCGCCAGGCGTAGCGGCGCTGGTGGAACAGTGCGGCCTGACCCGCGCTTGGGGCGATTGCTACGGCTACCTCATGGTCGCCAGCGGCCGCGCCGATATCATGCTGGACCCCGTCATGAGCATCTGGGACGCGGCCGCGCTCCTCCCGGTCATCCGCGAGGCCGGCGGGGGATTCTCCCCGTGGGATGGCACGCCCGAACTCGGCGACTCCGTCGTGGCAACCAACGGCGTCCTCCACCAGGCAGTGCTGGAATCCCTCGCCTCAGGCCGCTAACGCGCTCCGCACCCCCCGCGACAAGCCCTTCCCACCAGCCGCGACACACGAAAAAGGGCCCCCCGCTGTGGGGACCCTTTTTCAAAGTGCTCGGTTCAGCAGTGGCTGACGAGATCAGGCCTTCCCGATCTTGAACATCCTGGTGCTGCAGACGGGGCACGAGCCCTCGGTTGCCGGCTTGCCGTTCTTCATCGTGATGGGCTTCGGGTCTTTCATCTCCCGTTTTACCCTGCACTTGAGGCAGTAAGCTTCCAACTGGTCCTCCTTCTTTCCGCCCGCGGGTGGGCGGCATTCGGCGAATTGATAGAGTGTCTACGCGAATGCGCAGGTTCGCCGTTCCAACAGGCATAATCGGAGTCACGTGCACCCCTGTCAAGGGTTTTCGCGAGTCTGGATACGACATAACTCGACTATTTCTCAGAATTGCCCGAAAGAAACACCTTGCGGGGCCGAATCTGCCCCAAACTCGACACCGAACCGACGCCTACGAACTCCCCCGAGTCTGCGTAGATTCGGACCGGGTCCGCCGCCCGCAGCGCCCCGCCCGGGGCCTCCCAGGCAACCCCGTGGGTCACCGCGTCCACCCCCGCGCGTCCCAGGATGGCGGCGTCGATCTCCAGGTTCCCGTCGTCCGGCGCAAGCAGCAGGTTCGCGACCGTGCCCGCCGCCGCGGCCGCTTCGAGCCCTTCCAGGGTTGTCGCCTCGACGACCGAGAATGGTCCGGCTTCGTGCCGGCGAAGCGCTCCCAGGTGCCCGCCGTACCCGAGTGAAGCCCCGAGGTCGCGTGCGAGGCTCCGGATGTACGTTCCCGCCGAACATCTGACGTCGACATCCAGCGCGGCCGGCCCGGCGATGGCGGCAGCGAACGCGTGGACGGTCACGGGACGCTGCGCCAACTCCGGCGACTCGCCCTTGCGTGCCATGTCGTACGCGCGCCGCCCCGCGACTTTGAGCGCGCTGAAGGCCGGTGCGGTCTGCAGGATCGGTCCCCGGAACTCCTGGAGGTGCCGTTCGAGCGTCTCCACGTCCAGCGGCCCCACGGGCGACTCGGCCACGGTCTCGCCTTCCGCGTCGTCCGTGGTTGTCGTGCGGCCCAGGACGATCGTGCCGGTGTACCGCTTGTCATGCCCCGTGAGGTACTCAACGAGGCGAGTCGCCCGCCCGAGGCAGAGCACCAGCAGGCCGGTGGCCATCGGGTCCAGCGTCCCCGTGTGTCCGATCTTTCGCTGTCCGGTGATGCGGCGGGCCTTCGCCACCACATCGTG
>CALMIW010000634.1 GCA_937864275.1 uncultured Dehalococcoidia bacterium | reverse complement strand
CGACGGCGACGAGTTCGACGCCGGGTGTATCGGAGAGAACGCGGGCATGGTTGGCGCCCATGGAACCGAGGCCGATCACGGCCGCACGAAGGGTACGAGTCATTGGAATTCAGGGTAGCAGGGAACGGGGAACGGGGAACGGGGAACGGGGAACGGGGAACGGTCAGGAATGGAAACCGGTTTCAGCTTCAGCGATGAAGCGGCACTCATCCCATGCCCGAAGCGCTGCCCACTCTCCTTCATCGTGTTGCGTCACTGCCCCAGCGGCCGCCTCCCAGTTGCAGCCTCCGTGAGTGAATCCAGACGAATTGGAACTAGACGCAGCGAGGACCGAAGCCAAAGACAGCGAAGCGAGCAAACCTAGAAACAACGCTGTGGCCCGAACGGAGAGTTTGGGATGTCTCAACATGGTGAGCTCCTCAATCTCAGCAAACCGAACACGGCCAACAGATTAAGGGCAAAGGCGAGCCATTCTGACCATCCCTCATTCGAGGGGGTGAACCTGAAATCGGTCAATTTCGGTCGGGTCCCGGGTGCTTGGTAAATCTCTTTCCCCGATCCGGTGGACCGCACTGGCAATGTCCCCCCCGTCTTCCGCCCCCAACGAGGGATGCCCCGGCAAGGAGACGGTCAGCACGAGCCCCGCCTGCTCGGCGGCGACAGCGATACGGCGGGCGGCATCGAGCGTGGCGGCGATGGGCTTCTCGACGAGGACGTTTGCCCCGGCGGCGATGGCCTGGAGGGCGACCTCTTCGTGGAGCTGCGTCGGGACGACGATGGAGACCATGTCCGGGCGGGTTTCGCGGAGGAGCGTTGCGGCGTCCGGGAAGCCCGGGATGGGCCGGCCGGCGATGGTCTTATTCACGGCTGCGGGGTTGGCATCGGCGACGGCGACGAGTTCGACGCCGGGTGTATCGGAGAGGACGCGGGCATGGTTGGCGCCCATGGAACCGAGGCCGATTACGGCCGCGCGGAGGGAGCGTGTCATTGGGATTGAGGTTATCAGTCCCGGGCGTTAGTCGTTAGTCGCCGGCGCGAACCGGTCGCTGCCCAGAGAAGACGACCCAGCAGTGCGCTGACGGCCAGAACGGCGAGCGCCGCGCCCGGTGTGATGCGTCCCAGTCCGGCTGCATCACCTGAATCCGAGTTCCCGGTAGCCGGTGGGTTCGGCGTCGTCACGATGCCCGCGAGCGTGGCGGCGACCTGTAGCGCTTCGGCGTTGTCGGTGAAGCCGTCCAGTTCGACAACCCAAATGGTCGCTCCGTTGGTGAGGTAGATCGTCCGCGGTCCGATGCCACCCGCGACGGCCGCCGTGGGCAGCAGGCTCAGCACATCCAACCCGCCGATGCGTGTTTGGCGAACCTCGGTGACCGGGCTGTTGGCCGGAACCGACATCAGGAAATCGCCGACTTTCGTCCATGCCTGCAGGCGAATGGCGCGAACGCCGTCCGGGTTGGCGAACCAGACCTGGGCGAGGAAGAGCGACCGGCCGCCGTCGGCGCCCGCGTACGTGACGTTGTACCCGGGGAACGCCACGGGGACGGTGTTCCCGAACTCACGACGGACGGCGGCTTCGCCATCCAGGTGCGGCAGTCCGGTAGTGTCCGGGCCGGCGAAACTGAAACCGGCAGCCGCGCGGGGGCCATAGAGGACCTGGAGGAGATGCCCGGGAACGGACGTTTGGACGGGCGTGGGGGACGCGGCGGGCGGCGTCTGCGCCTGGGCCGGCGAAACGAAGCCGGTGGCGGTCAAAACCACGGCGACCACGGCAAAGACGTTCGCGAGGAGCTTCACAACTCCCTAACGATACTGCGCGGCAGCAAGTTCCCGGCCCCTCAGCCGATGCGGTTCACGACGCTGGCGATGTACTCCACGTCTTCCGGGCCGAGCGACGGGTGCACCGGGAGCGAGAGGACGCGCTCGGAGGCGACGTCGAGCCCTCACCCCCAGCCCCCCCCCCGACCGCGCTGGGGGAGGGGAGGCTAACCGCCCCCCCACCCCCCGCGGGTCACGCCGCGCGCGCGGGA
>CALMIW010000633.1 GCA_937864275.1 uncultured Dehalococcoidia bacterium | reverse complement strand
AGCCCAAGGTCGAACACATGGACAACCCGCCAGCCTGCCATCCGCTCCCTTAGCCACGCGCAGGCGACTCTCGGGACATTCTGATCGACGAGAAGCGTTGGCACGCTACCCGTTGGCTACGGCTTCGGATCTGACCGCATCGACGACATCAGCGGCGTACTGCAGCGCCGCCGAGACATCTTCGGGCGACAGCTCGGGGTAGCAGTCCAGGACCTCCGCCACCGTGCCGCCGTCGGCAACGATGCCGAGGATATTGCGGACCATGATCCGGGTCCCGGCGATCACGGGCTTCCCGCTGCAAATCTCGGGGTCGAGGAGAATGCGCTCGTTTACAACCGTGCGTGCCATGCCCCCCACTATACCAGCTGCCGTCGCCGCTCCCGCCTGCAACGGACAGCCGACCAGCGCCCGACTACTCCAGGGTCTTCGACATAACCACGAAGTGCGCAGGCGACTTCAGCGTGTCCAGCGCTTCCTCCGGCCACTCCGCCGTCCCGCTCACTTCATACCCGAACTTCTGGTAGAACGGCGGCAACTCCAGCCGCGGGCTCGCGACTTCCAGGTCCATCCAGGTACAACCGCGTTCCCGCGCGAACGCTTCCGCCGCCGCGATCATCGTCCGGCCAAGGCCAGTCCCCTGGGCGGCTGGCGCAACGGAGAGCATCCCGAAGTGCCCTCGCTCGCCGTCGATCGAAACCCGCACCACCCCGACGACTTCGTCATCCGCGTCCCGGGCCACCAGGAACGTCTCCCGCTCGAGGAATTCCGCTACCTCGCGCACGTTCGTCCGGTCGCCGACCTTGAAGAAGTCTTCCACCCGGTACGCCGCGTTGATGACCCGGTTGATGGCGACGGCGTCGCAGGCCTCCGCCGGCCCGATCTGGACGCTCACAATGGCTTCTCCATGTGGCAGCACCGGTGCTGCTCGGGCAGCCCCCAGTGTCCCGCCTCGAACGTCTCGTCGTGCTTCGCCAGGAAGCCCTGCCGCGCGTAGTACGGCACCAGGTCGAACTCGTACAGCGTGTTCAGCGCCAGGTGTGTGTGGCCGCGTTCCTGCGCGACTCGCTCGGCTTCCCTCAGCAGCAGCTGGCCGATGCCCTGCTGCATGATGCTCGGCTCCACTCCCGCGAGGCCGTAGTACAGCGCGGCGGGAGGTGGTGCGTAGTCGCCGTGAACGTCGCTCGCGTCCACCGGCCGGACCATCGCCGTACCGATCAGGACGCCATCCTCTTCAACGACGATGAACTGCCCCTGCGGACCCGCCTCTTCGAGCAGGCCGGCCGCGTCCGTCCGGTCGCCGCGCATGAGCCTGTGGACCATGAAGGCACGGTTCACCAGGTCGGCGATCGCCTCGAGGTCCGCCTCTCCGGGCGTCACCAGTCGCACTCCAATCGAACTCATCGTCGAAGAGCGTAGCAAACGTCGAAGTTATCGACTGTGAAGCGCCTTCCGCGCGCGGCGCGCGCCCCTTGGTGCTTCCCGCCGGGCTCACGCGCTCGCGTCGAGCCGCCGTCCTACGTTGGGGTCCAGCAACTGCCCCACCGCCTTCGCCATCTCGGTCTGCACCTTCACCGCCTTCACCGCCGCGGTGAAGGCCACCCGCCCCTGGATCCCTTCGATCGGGTCGACGGAGACGGTGGTTGGGGCGAGCGCCTGCAACAGGTTCATGCAGGGATCCTCGCCCGCCCCGCGCGTCACTACAAGGCGAGAATGCGTGACGGTCCGGTTGCCGCGCTTGGCTCCTACCGGGCCGAATCTCCCCGCCGGTACTGCGCTGTGAGCACGTCCAGCGTCTTCTTCAGCTCGGCGTTCATCGGCGTCTCCGCGGCTCGGACCGTGTCATCCAGCTGTTCCGGCCGGCTCGCCCCAATGATCGGAGCCGTGATGGCCGGGTTCGCCAGCACCCAGGAGACCGCCATCTCCGGCAGTGTCATCCCGGCGTCGTTCGCGATTGGCCGCAGCTGTTCCACCGTCTCGAACATTCGCTCGTGCCAGTAGCGCTCCTGGTAGCGCTCCGCCGCGGTCCCGAGGGTGAACCGGGAGCCTTCTTCCGGTCCGGCCTCGCGGTTGTGCTTCCCGCTCAACAGGCCACCCGCGATCGGGTTGTAGGGGATGACGCCAATGCCTTCTTCCTTGCACAGCGGCAGCAGTTCGCGCTCGCTCTCCCGGAAGAGCAGGTTGTAGCGCGGCTGCACCGAATCGAACCGCACCACGCCCATCGCCTCGCTCCGCCCGATCGCGCGGGCCACCTGGTAGGCCATGAAGTTCGAGCAGCCCACGTATCGCACCTTCCCCGCCCGGACCACGTCTTCGAGCGCCCGCAGCGTCTCGTCGATCGGCGTCTCGGGGTCGGGACCGTGGAGTTGGTACAGGTCGATGTAGTCGGTGTTCAGCCGCCGCAGCGAGGCGTCGACGGCGTCGAGGATGTGCTTGCGCGAATTGCCCTGGTCCCAGCGGTTCGGGCCTGTCCGTCCGAAGCACTTCGTCGCCAGGATGATGCGGTCGCGCCGGCCGTGCAGCCACCGCCCGACGATCGCTTCGGTCCGCCCCACCGTCTCGGCCGTGCCGCCCAGCGGGTAGACGTCGGCGGTATCGAAGAAGGTGACCCCCGATGCGAACGCCTTGTCCATGATCGCCACCGAAGTGCGCTCGTCGCACTGGAGGCCGAACGTCATCGTGCCGAGGCAGAGTCGAGAAACCTGGAGGCCGGTGCGGCCCAGGCGCGTGTACTTCATGGAACTCTCCGGGAGATAGGTCGCCCGATTATAGGGCTCCGCCCGTGCTCTCCGGGTTGCCGCCTACTGGTTCGCCTGGTCGATGATGGCCTCGGCCGCGCGCACCGCCGCGTCGATGTCGGTGTCGCGGTCGCCGCTGCCGCCCTCGTCCTCGCCGCCGTCCGGGGCCGGGGGCACCTCTTGCAGGTAGGTGCATCGCTTGCACGAGTCCTGCGAGCCGAGGATGGCCAGCGCCAGGTGCGTGAACTCCCTCCCGCAGTACACCGAGCGGCGCTGGCGTACTCGCGCCTCGCGGGTCTTCTTTCGCCGCGGCTCCTTCGCCTGCTTCGGCTTGGGGATGCCCGCGGCGATACCCCGCTCCTCCCGCATCGTCGTGAACGCGTTGATCCCGAAGATGATGAACGGGACGACAGCCACCAGCAGGAACACGATGAACGACAGCACGCCCCTATCTTAGCCGTTCGGCGCAAGCGTCGGAGGGCCTGCTGTCGCCGCCCCGGGGACGTTCAGACCGCGCCTTCGTCCCGCATCTCCTTCAATGACTCCCGCCAGGCTTCCACGGTCGTGGCGATGTCCGCCTCCGTATGCACCGAACTGACCAGCCCTCCTGCCCCGAACAGGTGGGACCCGTGGTTCGCCATCGCCAGCTGCAGGAGCCGCGTCCGGTCGGCGGGCATGCCCTGCTCCAGCAGTGCCCAGGGAAGGTCCCGGGGGTCGTAGTCCTGCGCCTCTGGCACCTGCGTCCCCGCGATCACGATCCGGAACTCGCTCGCCTGTCCGTACACGAACCCGGGCATTCCCAGTTCGCACAGCACGCCGTTCATCCCCGCGCGCAGCTGCGCCGAAAGGTCGTTCGCCCGGCGCTGATGCCGGCCGTCTGCTATCTCCCGCAGGCAGGCGACCCCCGCGGCCGCCGAAAGCGGGTTCGCGTTGAACGTTCCCGGGTGGCCCACCTTGGTCGCCTTCGTCCCCGGGTCGGGAAAGCGCAGGAATTCCATCACTTCCCGGCTCCCGGCCACGGCCCCGCCCGGGAATCCCCCCGCGAGGATCTTCGCGAGCGTCGTCAGGTCAGGCTTCAGGCCTTCGACTTCCTGGACGCCGCCGGGCGCCCAGCGGAAGCCCGTCACCACCTCGTCCATGATGAACACGATCCCCTGCGCCCGGCAGAACGCCTGCAACTCGTGCAGGAACCCCCGCGGCACCGGCAGTTGCCCGCTCGAAGCCCCCGCCGATTCCACGATGATGGCGCCGACATCCCCGCGCTCGTCCACCGTCCGCCGCACCTCGTCCATCTCCAGCGGGAGCACGGAGACGGAGTCCAGCGTTGCCTGCGGTACGCCCGCCGGCGCCCCTGCCGAGTACTTGGAGCTCGCCACCACGTAGTCGTGCCACCCGTGGAAGTGCCGGTCGAATTTGATGACCCCGCTCTTTCCCGTATGCGTCCGGGCCAGCCGCAGCGCCATCAGCGTCGCCTCCGTCCCCGAGCTCGTGAACCGCACCACCTCCGCCGAAGGCACGGTCCGCGTGACTTCTTCGGCCCATTCGATCTCTTTGAGCGTGCTCGCCCCGTAGTGCGTGCCCAGCGCCAGCTGAGCCTGCGCCGCCTCCATCACCGAGGGGTAGTTGTGCCCGAGCATCAGCGCCCCGTGCCCCATCACGTAGTCGATGAGTTCGTGGCCGTCGGCATCCCACTTCCGCGCGCCCGCCGCCCGTTCGGCATAGAGCGGGAAGGGCCGCATGAACCGGCTGTCGTGCGTCACGCCGCTGGGCAACACCTTCCCTGCCCGCTGGTACAGCCGCGCCGAAGCCGGGTTCCGCTCCTCGT
>CALMIW010000632.1 GCA_937864275.1 uncultured Dehalococcoidia bacterium | reverse complement strand
ACTGGCGGGCCGTGACGCACTGCCTGGGACGGTGGTCACGTAGTGCTCGAAGTGCGAACAAGGTTCGCTCGACCAGCCCCCGAAGCCGGCCCGGTTGGCCAGTCACACCCGGTAGCGCCTCTGGCATCATGCACCGGTGAATCCTCAGACGGCCGGCAGTCCCCAGGCGCCGCACCCGGGCACGGCAGGGCCGGCGAAGGTCCCCTTCGCCCGGCGGTCGCTGGTCAACGACCGCGTGCGGCTGGCCATCAGCGTCGGCGCGCTCGCGTTCGCGGTGCTCCTCGTGCTGCTTCTGCGCGCGATCATGGACGGCACCGTGAGGAAGTCGACGTCCTATATCGACAATGTCGGTGCCGATGTCTTCGTCGCGATGCCCGGCGTGACGAACATGACGCTCGCCGTCTCGACCCTCCCCGAGGAAGCGGTCGGCCAACTGGCAGCCCAGCCCGGCGTTGCCCAGGCCGGCGGCATCGTGCGGCTCAACGCCGTCGTCGGCGCCGGGGATGAGACCCGGCCCGGCATCCTCATCGGCTACGACCCCGAACAGCGGCTCGGCGGCCCCTGGCACATCACTGCCGGCGCCGGCGTCGAGGGCCCGGGCGACGCCGTGCTCGACACGGTCCTCGCCGACGAACTGGGCGTGGAGTTAGGCGACACCATCTTCGTCGCGGGCGGCGAGTTCGAAGTCGCGGGCCTTTCGACGGGCACGGCGTCCATCGCCGGCAAAGCGGTCTTCGTCCAGCTCCATCGCGCCCAGGAACTGCTCCAGCTCACGGGAATCGTCAGCTTCGTTCTGCTCCGGCTCGATCCCGGAGTCGGCGCGCCGGCATTCGCGTCGTCGCTCGCGGCAACCCAGCAGGAACTGGAGGTGATGAGCCGGGAGACGCTTTCCGGAAACGACCGCACGCTCCTGTCTCGCCTCTTCATCCAGCCTGTTAATGTTATGTCTACAGTGGGATTCCTCGTTGGCCTGGCGATCGTGGGACTGACGATGTACACGACGACCTCGGAACGCCTGCACGACTTCGGCGTGCTGAAGGCCATCGGGGCACCCAATGGATTCCTGTTCCGGACGGTAATCGTGCAGGCGCTGTACCTGGGTTCTGTCGGTTTCGCCGTCGGACTCGCCGCCGTCGTGGGCTCGGGGCCGCTTATTGTGCGCGCAGTGCCCGACATTGGTGTTCACATCAGCATGTCGTCTGCGATCACCGTGCTTGCCTCGGTGCTGGGCATGAGCCTCGCCGGGGCGATTGCGCCGGTCGTCCGCATCCTGGGCGTCGACCCGCTCGTGGTGTTCAAACGGTGACGGCTGCGACACGGCAGAAGCCGCCGCCACTCGTGCTCGAGTCCGTCTCGAAGGTCTTTCGAAGCGGCGCCAGCGAAGTCCGCGCCGTCAGCGAAGTCGATGCGGAAGTCCGCGAAGGCGAGATCGTCGCCATCGTCGGCCCTTCCGGCAGTGGCAAAACCACGCTGCTCTCCATGGCCGGCGGGCTCCTCACGCCCACGTTCGGCCGGGTGCTCGTGCTCGGCGAAGACCTCTACCGCCTGGGCCACCGCCAGCGCGCGGCCTTCCGCCTGCGCCACATCGGGTTCGTCTTCCAGGCGTTCAACCTCCTGCCCTCACTCGATGTCCGCGAGAATGTCGAGATCGCGCTGAACCTCGCCGGCGTCACGGGTGATGCCGCACACCGCCGCGCCGGCAGCCTGCTCGAACTGCTCCAACTCCAGCACCGGGCGAGCCTCCGGCCCGGAAACCTCAGCGGCGGCGAACAGCAACGCCTGGCCATCGCCCGGGCACTGGCCAACCGCCCGGAGCTCATCCTCGCCGACGAGCCAACGGCCAGCCTGGACTCGCAGGCCGGGCACCGCGTGATGGAGCTGATGCGCCTCGCGGTCGAAGCCGGCGAAGCCAGCAGCCTCGTGGTGGTCACCCACGACGTGCGCATCCTCGACCTCGCTCATCGTGTCCTCTACGTTGAGGACGGGAGACTCCGCCCCGCGGACTGACCGTGGTCGAACCTGCCTCGGAATGCAGGACCGACTTGTCGTCGACACCCAGGGGCGAGGCTCGAGGTCGCCGCCTGATGCGCGGGACTGTCTTGGCGCAGCGATCCGCCCAAACGAACGTGCACGGCTCCGCAAACCGGTAGACTCCGCCCGAGAACTCAGGCGGAGGAGCCCCATGGATGCAGAGAACGGCGGTCGCGAGGCGATCGAGCGATACCGGGTCGCCCCGTCGCTAATGCGGCTCGCCCTGCCCGTGGAGTTCCCGGCTTCGACTGAGAGCGTCGAGCCGCTTCGAGACGTCGCCGGGCAGGCACGCGCCCAGGAAGCCATCCGCTTCGGCCTCGCGATCGAGGCTGAGGGCTACAACATCGCGATCTCTGGGCGGCCGGCCTCGGGCCGGCCCATGATCGCCAAGAACCTCCTCGGCGAAGTCGCCGCGGCCCGCCCGACGCCGCACGATTGGGTGTACCTCTACAACTTCACCGACCCGCGCCGCCCGAAAGCAGCCGCGCTTCCTGCCGGGGCTTCCGCCGGCCTCGAGCGCGGACTCGCCACGCTCGCTCGCGTCTGCAAGGAAGAACTCCCGCGGGCATTCGATTCGGAGGCGTATGCGAAGAAGGCGCAGGAGACGATCGAGCCGTTTTCGCGGCAGCGCGAAGCCGTCCTCCAGTCACTCGAGCGGGCGGCCCGCCAGCAGGGGTTCCTGCTCAACAGCACGCCCATGGGCATCGTCCCGGTGGCCGCCCGGCCCGACGGCACCCCGCTAACCCAGGAAGAGTTCGATGCCCTGCCGCCGGACCAGCGCGAGCAACTCGAACAGCGAGGCGTCCAGGTGCAGGAGGCCGTAGGCAGTGCGCTCAGGCAGGCGCGCCACTTCGAAGCCCAGGCGACCGACGCCGTCGAGGCGGTCGACGGGGAAATCACGCGGTTCGTCCTCGCTCCCGTCCTCGACGACCTCCGGAGGCAGTT
>CALMIW010000631.1 GCA_937864275.1 uncultured Dehalococcoidia bacterium | reverse complement strand
TCCAGGTGCGTGCCGACGGCGCCGGCAGTTCGGTGCCCCCAGGAACGGTGGAATTGCTCATCGTCCCGCTGGTTCCGCCGGACCACGCCCGGACGATCGAGTCGCTGCAGCCCCCGCCGGAACTTCTCGAAGAGGTGCGGGAGTACCTCGACGACCGCAGGCTGCTCGGAACGCAGCTGGTGGTGGACGGCCCGGCCTACGTGGGTGTGAGCGTGGAGGCGAGCATCCTGGTGCAGCGCCACCGCAACAGCGACGAAGTGCGGGCAGAAGTAGCCAAACGCATTCGCGAGTACCTCGACCCGCTGCTCGGCGGCCCCGACGGGCTGGGTTGGCCGTTCGGCCGGGACCTGTACCTGTCGGAGATGCAGTCGGTGGTCCAGGCGGTGCCGGGCGTCGAGTACGCGCAGGATGTGACGCTCTACCAGGTGGACATCCAGACGGGCCAATCGCGGGCCGCTGGCCAGAAGATCACGGTGGCGGACGACGTGCTCCTGCTCTCGTACGAACACGTGGTGACGGTCTCGAACCGATGACGACCCCAACCGCTCCCTCGGTCATTCCGGGCCCGCCCGGGGGCGGCAGCGAGCCGCCGCGCGAACTCCAGCGGCAGGACGGGTACGAGCCCGCACCACTGGGAGTACCGACGACCGTCAGTTCGTACCTGGAATTCCTGCCCGGCATCTACGAGAGCAGCGAGTTCCTGGGGCGATTCCTGCTGATCTTCGAGCACATCCTCTCGCCGATCGACCGCACGGTCGGCAACATCGCGGACTACTTCGACGCTTCGGTGACCCCGGAGGAGTTCCTGCCATGGCTCGGCTCGTGGCTGGGCCTGGTGATCGACGGGCGGATGCCGGTGGAGAACAGGCGGGAAATCGTGCGGCGGGCGCCGGAGCTGTACCGCTGGAGAGGCACCCGGCGGGGCATGCGCGAGTTCCTGCAGCTCGCAACCGGGCTAGAGCCGGAGATTATCGAACCGACGCTCAGCGACATCGCGGGCAACCGGAACCTGGCCTACCGGTTCACGGTGAGGTTTCGCGTGCCCGCGGGGACAACGCTTGCGCGCTCCTACGTGGAGGCGCTGGTCGAGGCGGAGAAGCCGGCATTCGCCGGCTGCGCCATCGAAATCGTCAACGGTTAACCGCGGTCACTTCGCGACGATGAACGGCATCGCGCCATCGGCGCTCTTTTCCGCTGCCCACCCGAGGAGCCCGGTGGCGCTCTGAATCTGCCACCAGGTGAATCCGCCCTCCTGGGTCGGGCCAGCCTTGATTGAGACGGTCTCACCGGTGCACAGGCGGCCGAGGATCTCGCTGCCTTCGCGGCTGGCGACGGAGCGGACGGCCAGGCAGTTGGTGTTGTTGGGCACCGGGTCGGAGTTGGCGATGATGGCGGTGCCACCGACGCGAAGGCCGGCTGGTGTCGCCGTTTGCTGGGGGGCCGTGGTAGCTGTGGCGGCCGCAGCCGTCGGTGTTTCGGGAGCGGCTTCCTGTTCGTCGTCCCCGCCGCCGAGGAGGCTCATCGCGGCGAACGCCAGGCCTCCCAGCACGAGGACGAGGAGCAAGCCGATCAGGGGCCACTTATAGGGCTGCAGCGGCGGCGCGATGATGAGCTGGCCATCGGCCGTGGCGGGTGCTTCCTTCGCGCCCTGGCGCGCTTCAACGCGGAACGGACGGTTGACCGTGGGCCCGAAGAGCTTGCCGCCTTTCGGCTTCACGGCGAGTGCCACTCTCTTCGCCGGGGGCGAGCTCGAGTTGCTGCGCATCGAACGTGTAGCCGAATTCGCGGGCTTCGTCGGCGGCGGAGAGCGCTACCTGGATGGCGACGTTGCCGCTGTTCGAAACGGTGACCTTGAAGTCGCGCTTCGCGCGGACGGGGTCGAGGGTGACGCGGAAGCCTTCGAAGGCTCGAACCGAGACCTTGCCGAGGGCCCGGACTTCGCGGCCGTGCACCTTCGAGGTGACGGCGACAGAGAACGGGTAGTGGCCCGCCGCGGCGGTGGAGTCCTTCGGCGGCTGGATGACGACCGTAATCTCGTCGCGGGCGCCGGGAACGAGTGAGAGCGTGGGACGGCTGACCTTCGCCCATCCTTCCGGCAGGTCGACGATGGCGATGGTGAGCTCGTCGACGACGGTGCCGCGGTTCTGGACGTTGACGGTGGCGGTGGTGGGAGAGCCGGCCGCAACGGGCTGGCTCGGCGAGGTGAGCGTGACGCCGACCGTCTGTTCGGTCTCGTTGGCAGCCGCGGAGGCGGCGGCGCCAACATCGCGGGGCGAGAGCGCTTCCGAGAAGGTGAAGCGCGCCTCGACATCGCCGAAGCGCATGGACTGGCCGCTTTCGACGAGCGACGGGGTGTTCGCAACGCGCTGGCTGCCGACGAAGGTGCCGGTGCCCGAGCCGAGGTCTTCGATGGTGACCTTGCCAGACTCGATGACGAGTTGCGCGTGTCTGCGCGAGACAGAGACGTGGTCGATAACGACCTGGTTCCCGTCGGCCCTGCCGATGACGACGGAGGGCGCTGTAATCGGGTATTCGCGAATCTGACCGTCGGGCGTCGCCACCCGCAGTGTGCCGTAATCCATGCGTATCTCTTCCGGAAGGCGGCGTCCCGTGCCGCGCAGAAGCGCAGCATACAAACGGGGCGTTTCACAAACTAGGCGAGTTCTCCCGGAAGGAGGCTTTCCAGACCCCTGAGGGGCTCGGCCGGTGTGTGAGCAGGGCGGGCGCGGTAGAAGCGCTCTTCGCCGTAGAAGCGTTCGCGGAGGTCGTCCGGGATGCGCGCCATCATGCTGTTCTCGCCGAACTGGCTGCGGTGCATGCCTGCGGCGCGGCGCTTGAGGTCGGCGAATTCGCGAACGTCGACGATGTGGGAGAGGGGCGGGTCGGGCTCGGCCATGGCTTTTTCGAACCGTTCCTGGCGGGGCGGGGCCAACGGCTCGGGGGGCGAGCCGCCGCGCCGCGGGTGGGGGGACATGT
>CALMIW010000630.1 GCA_937864275.1 uncultured Dehalococcoidia bacterium | reverse complement strand
GCTGCGACCAGCCCGACATGCCCTACAACCCGCAGGTCAACGATGCCATTTGCGACGCCGTCGGCTGCGACGAGCCGGACATGCCCCACAACCCGCAGGTCGACGATGCCATCTGCGACGCGGTCGACTGCGACCAGCCGGTTCTCGCGATCACGCCGCTGAAGGGGCTGCTCTGCGCCATCCTGGGAAACTGCGAGAGCGACGATGACAGCGGCCAAAGCGGTGGAGTTCATCTTTCGCGGAACTGCCAGCTGGGCCTGGAGGAGTGCGACGACGAGCCGCAGCCCAAGCCGAAGCTGCCAGCCGACGCCATCCTCTCCCGCCACTAGGCCGCCCCCTTCCGGCCCGAACCAGCGAGAGCCCCGCCGCTACGGCGGGGCTCTCTGGTCGCCGCACTTCACGTCCCTTGACCCAACCCTGTACCCTACCCGCGGCACCGGGACCAGCTGAATGGCCCGAAGCCAGGACGGTGAACGCGCAGTGCTCCTCGCGCTCGATATCGGTAACACCAGCATCCACATCGGTCTCTGGGACGGCGACACCATCGCCAATACGTGGCGCATCGGCGTCGAACAGGAAAAGCTCCCCGACGAGTACGGCGTCCTCCTCATGAACCTGCTCGATTCGGGCGGCATCTCCTCGAAGGAAATCAAAGCCTGCATCATCGGCTGCGATGTCCCTCCCCTCATCCCCACCTTCGAACAGGTCTGCCGCAAGTACTTCAAGCTCGAACCCATGATCGTCGGGCATGGCCTTCGCACCGGCGTCCGGATTCTCTACGACAACCCCAAGCAACTCGGCGCCGACCGCATCATCGACGCCGTCGCCGCCATCAAGCTCTACGGCGCGCCCGTCATCGTCGTCGATTTCGGCACGGCCACCGTCTTCGATGCCGTCAACGAGCAGGGCGACTACCTTGGCGGCGCCATCGCCCCCGGCATCGGCATCGCCAGCGAGGCCCTCTTCAGTCGCGCCGCCATGCTCTACCGCGTCCAGCTCGAAAGGCCGCCGGTCGCCATTGGCAAGAACACCATCCATGCCATGCAGTCCGGCATCCTTTTCGGCTACGTCGGCCTCGTAGAAGGCCTCGTCCGCCGCTTTAAGGCCGAACTCAGCGGCAACCCCAAGGTCATCGCCACCGGCGGCCTCGCCACGCTCATCGCCCAGGAGACCGACTGCATCGACGTCATCAACGGCGGCCCGCTGCTGCGCGAGTTCCGGCCGATCTACGAAATGAACGCCGAATAACTGCGATGGATACGCTCAGCCCGCTGCCGCTCTCCGGGAAGCATGTGGCCCTCGGCGTCACCGGATCCATCTCCGTATTCAAAGCCGCGGACCTCGCCAGCAAGCTGCGCCAGGCAGGCGCCACCGTCGAAGTCGTCATGACCCCCGCGGCCGCTCAGTTCGTCACGCCGCTCACCTTCCAATCGCTCACCGGCCGCCCGGTCGTCGTCGACATGTTCGGCGCGGCCGAAGCCGAGGCCCACGTCGAAGTCGCGCGCCGCGCCGATGCCTTCGTGATCGCCCCGGCAACGGCCGACTGCCTGGCGAATCTCGCCCACGGCATGACGCCCGACATGGTGACCCTCACCGCCCTCGCCACCACGGCGCCCGTCCTCGTTGCCCCCGCGATGGACAACCAGATGTGGGAACACCCGGCCACCCAGGAAAACGTGGTCACGCTCCGAAACCGCGGCGTCGAATTCGTCGGCCCGGATGCAGGCCGGCTCGCAAGCGGCCGCAGCGGCCTCGGCCGCCTCGCCGAAGTCCCCCAGGTGGTCGGCGCCCTGCGCATGCTCATCGGCCAGCGCTCCGGCGACCTTGCCGGGCGCCACGTCGTGGTCAGCGCGGGCGGCACCCAGGAACCACTCGATCCCGTCCGCTACGTCGGCAACCGAAGCACCGGGAAGATGGGCTTCGCCATCGCCGAAGCCGCGCGCGACCGCGGCGCCCACGTCACCATCGTCACCGGACCGGTCGCCCTCGAGACCCCCTACGGCATTCACCGCGTCGATGTGCACACCGTCGCCGAGATGCTCGTTGCCCTCGAACAGGCCACCGCTGATTCCGACGCGATCATCATGGCCGCCGCTCCCGCGGACTACCGCCCGGCAAGCCCCGCCGAACACAAGATCAAGAAGACATCGGATAGGGGCACCCTCGAAGTCGAGCTCGTGAAGAACCCCGACATCATCGCCACCCTTCCCGCCGGTGGCGTCCGCGTCGGCTTCGCCGCCGAAACCCGCAACCTCGAGGAATACGCCCGCCAGAAGCTCCCCGCCAAGCGCCTCGACTTCATCGTGGCCAACGACGTCAGCGCGGCCGGGTCTGGCTTCGGCACCGACACCAACCAGGTGACGATCTACTACGCCGACGGCCAGCACGAGGCCCTCCCGCTCATGACCAAGTACGCAGTCGGTCTCGCCATCCTCGACCGCGTCGCAGCCCGCCTGCGGTAGCTGGTCCAGTGCGGCCGGGACGCCCGCTCGCGCCCGGCTGCGCGTTGCCGCGGCCTATTCCTGATCCCCGCTTCTCCCTTCCCCGCACATCCGTATGATTCGCCCTCACTCAGGGGGAGGCTGCCGCCGTTGGAAAGCTGGGAAATCTCGACACTCGCGAACGGGTTGCGCATCGTCACCACACCGATGCCCTCGACGCAGGCCGTCTCCGTCAACATCTTCGTCGGCGTTGGCTCGCGCTCCGAGCCCGCGCGCCTCAATGGCATCACGCACTTCCTCGAGCACATGGTCTTTAAGGGCACAGAGCGCCGCCCCGATGCCATCCTCATCGCCCAGGAAATCGAGGGCGCCGGTGGCACCCTCAACGCCTACACGAACAAAGAGTTCACCTGCTACTGGAACATCGTCCCCTACGACCGCTTCGAGACCGCGCTCGACGTGACCGCCGACATGCTCCTCAACTCGAAGCTTGAGCAGGTCGAGATCGACCGGGAATGCCCCGTCGTCCAGCAGGAGCTGAAGCGCAACCACGACAACCCAGGCGCCTGGGCAGGCCGTCTCATTGGCCAGGCCGTCTACGGCGAGCAGCCGGCCGGCTGGGATGTCGGCGGACCCGTCGAGCTCATCCCCACTTGGAGCCGTCCCGACTTCATCGAGCACATCGGCGAGTGGTACAAGCCTTCGAACATCGTCCTTTCCGTCGCCGGGAACGTCAGCCACAAGCAGGTTGTCGACCTGGCCACGCCGCTCTTCTCGGGCATGAAGGACGCTCCCATCCCCAGCGTCGTCCCCTACGACGCGTCGGTCACCGGACAGCGCGTCGCCACGGATACCCGCGCCATCGACCAGTGCACCATGTACCTCGGCCTGCCCATCTTCGGCCGCGACGACCGCGATCGCTTCGCCCTGCGG
>CALMIW010000629.1 GCA_937864275.1 uncultured Dehalococcoidia bacterium | reverse complement strand
CCTCGCGGTACAGAAGCCGAGCCGACCCGACATCAGCGGATACCGGCGGCGACGCGAGAGCACTGGACGAAGCAGTCGGAGAGGCCTGGGGTGAAGAAGAAACAGTTGGACCCGGCGTAGCGGGAGGCTTGGCCCCATCCCCGTCCCAAAAACACGACGAAGCGACGAACACCGTGAAGAGTGCTGCAAGAAGCCCCATCGCGGGGAGGCGGTGATTGCGCGCTCCCATCACCTCTCCGATGCTAGGTTCCGGCCGCGCCGTTGGGAAGCGCCCTCCCAGCCGCGGGAAAGGATGGGTGAACCCCTGACCCAGACCGCGATTGCTCACGAACCCCTGGCTGAAGCAACCACGAACCAGAACGCCTGGATAGAAGTGGACCTCGAGGCTGCGACGGCGAACGTCCGCCTGCTGAAACAGGCGATGGGAACGGCTGAGCTCATCGCCGTGATCAAGGCGAATGCCTACGGAGCGGGTGCGGCGGCGCTCGGACCGGCGCTTGAGCGGGCCGGTGTCGACCGTTTCGCAGTAGTGTGGCCACACGAGGGCTACATGCTCCGGCAGGCAGGCGTCAGCCTGCCGATCCTCGTGCTCGGACACGCATTCCCCGCCGACGCGGTGCCTGCCGTGCGGTCCGCGCTGACGCTCACGTGCCACACGCTCGAGCTGGGGCAGGCCATCTCCGAAGCCGCGGGCAGGGCGGGCGTCACCGCGAACGTGCATGTGAAAGTCGATACCGGCCTCCACCGCTTCGGCCTGGCGTTGGATTCCGCCGTCGAACTGGCGGAGCGCCTGCGGGCACTCCCGAACCTCCAGGTGGAAGGCCTGACGACGCACATGGCCAACGCGGACGAAGCCGATGACTCGTTCGCCGATGAGCAGCACCGGGTGTTCAAGCTGGCCGCCGAACGGCTGCCCTGGATCCCGTATCGCCACACGGCAAACTCCGCGACGGCACTACGCCGGAAGGAACTACGCTACTCGGGCGTGCGGGTTGGCCTGGCGCTGCACGGCGTGATGCCGCCCAATACGGCGGGCGGCGCCGTGACGCCGATCCTGTCGTTGCGAGCCCGCATTGCCCGCGTCACCGACGTAGCCCCCGGGGAGGGTGTGAGCTACGGACTCACCTGGCGCGCAACTGAACCTTCCCGTGTGGCGCTCATCCCCGTGGGCTACGGGGACGGCTGGCGCCGCGGGCTCGGAAACGAAGGCAGCGTGCTGATCCGCGGCAAACGCTGCCCGATGGTCGGCCGGGTGTGCATGGACCAGTTCCTGGTCGACGTCACCGACGTCGCAAACGTCGCCGAGGGCGACGTGGTGACGCTCATCGGGAGTGATGGCAACGACGCGATCTCGGCCGCAGAAGTGGCCGAGGCAGCGGGGACGATCAGCTGGGACGTGCTGGCGTCGCTGCAGGCGCGCCTGCCCCGCTTCTACCACCGGCACGGCGCGGTGGAGGCGATCGCCCCGCCGATGTGGTGAGTCAGCCCGGGGGAGCGGCCGCGGCGCGGCGCGCCTTCATGCTTTCGACCACGCCCTCGAGGAACTCCTTGTCGCCGAGGATAGCGTGTTCGGGCACGTACATCCGCCCGTACCGTTCCAGGTAGATGAGCTGCTTCGAGCTCAGGAAGTTCGAGCGCTGGAAGCTGTTTTCGTGGTAGCCGGCGTCGAACGCGATCTTCTGGGCGCGGGCGGTGCGCACGACTTTCTTCGCGCGCTCGATGAGGCCGCGCCTGGGGACAACTTCGCGGCCGGCCATCCGGTACACCTCGTCCGGCCCGGAGAAGATGCTGGCCATGCTGACATCGCGCAGGGGCATCACGAGGATCGGCTCCATCATCGACCGCACGACCCGGTGCACTTCCTCTTCGCTCAGTCCGAGGCCCTCACGGAGGGTGACTCCCTGGACCTTCAGGAGCGTGCCGGTGATCGTGTCCCAGGCGCTCTCGTCGCCGAGCGAAGCCTCGACGAGCTTCTGCATCAGTATTTGAGTCTCAGGGTCGAGTTGGGCGACGATGCCCCAATCGAGCATGCCGAGCCGGCCATCGGGCATGGCGAGCAGGTTCCCGGCATGGATATCGGCGTGGAACGTGCCGGTGTGGACGGCCGTGAGCACCCAGGCCCGGAGCAGTTCGCGGATGAGTGCCTTGGGGTCCAGTCCGAGTTGTTCGACCATCGCCAGGTCGTCGATCGGCACCCCGTCCAGGTACTCCATGGTGATGACCTGTTCGCCGCTGAACTCGTTGAAAACGCGCGGGACCACGAGCAGGTCCAGGTTGAACTCCCGGAAGAGGCCGCGGAAGTGATCCATGCTGCGGGCCTCGTTGCGGAGGTCGAGCTCTTCACCGATCTGGTCGCGAAGGCCATCGAGATAGGAGACCAGCTGGAAGGCCTGTTCGTTGCCGGCGCGCGCGAGCCCGCGGAAGAACGGGATCATCAGCCCAAGGTCGGCGGATACCACCCGGCCCAGGCCGGGACGGAGCACCTTCACCGCCACCTTCTGGCCATCGTGCAGCGTGGCCCGGTGGACGACCGCCATGGATGCCGCCGCGAAGGGCCGCTTTTCGAACGAGGCGAACGCTTCCTCGAGCGACTTGCCGGTCTGCTCCTGGAACACGCGCCGTACTTCGCGGTAGGAGACGCCGGGCCCGCGGTCGAGCGTCCCGCGGAACTCCTCGGCGACCGTCGGCCCAACGACGGCCGGCGCGGAAGCGACCAGTTGAGCGAACTTCACGTAGGTGGCGCCCAGTTGTTCGCAACTCCGGCGGGCGCCCCGGGAAATGGCCGTCTCCGCGGGTTCCTTCTTCAGGACGACCTTCACCGCGGCCGGCCCGAGGTTGCGGGCGAGGACCGAACACGTCCGGGCAAGGCGTTTGGCGCGGATCCCGAGCCCGGGGCTCGGCATGTCGACCGGGACGGGGGCCCACGAACGATCGTCCATTTGTGAAAATCGTAGCAGACGCGACGGGAAGGGACGGTGAGCGGACTACCAGAGGGAGCGCACGCCCGGGAGGGACCGGCGCCGGACGTCGCTGGTGATAAGCGGCACCCCGAGCACGAGCGCGGTAGCAGAGCCCGTCGTTGTGTGCCTGGCAGTTCTCCTGCTCATCGAACGTCCTTCCCCGGACGTGCGGCGCAGCACCGAAACGATGGGTCGCAGCCGCGCCACGGGGACGCCCCGTTTCGTGACGATGACTTCAATCGTCGCGGGCGATTTCAGCGAGCGTGCTGGGGCAGTTGGCGTTGAACTCGCCTGCCGGGATCGTCCTGACCACTTTTCTGACCATGGTCAGGCTATATGGTCACTCCAGGGCACCACCCACCCGCTAGCTGTAGTTCCCATGAGCGTTGTTTACAGGCGTGATGCTGGTGGG
>CALMIW010000628.1 GCA_937864275.1 uncultured Dehalococcoidia bacterium | reverse complement strand
CGTTGTGTATCCCCGCCCGTTTTCTTCCCCGGGCCGCTTTTCCCCCCCGGGAGTGGCCGTGGGTGCCCACTTCCCGCGCTAGTTCCCGCGGCCGCTCGAGCCCCGCCAGGAGCGCGTCCACCATCTCCGCTCCGGGCGATTTGCGGCCCTGGCGCACGGCGTCCAGCACCGTCTCCATGGCGTGCGTCAGGCTGGCCATCTTCTTGTGGCCAATGGTCGCGCTTGAACCCTTCAGCGTGTGCGCAGCCCGGAAGATCTGCTGGACGAGGTCCGGGTCGGGCTCTCCCTCCAGCTGGACGAGCGATGCGTCGAGGAGCTCGATCTGCTCATCGGCTTCCTCGCTGAACAGCTTGAGGTCGTCGTCGTCCAGTTCGAACTGCAGGCGTTGTCCTTTGGTTGTGGCCATGCGGCGGCGCTCCTCGGGTTCGGAAGGCGGAGTTGTGGCGGGCTGAGGGTGCGGGCGCCTCAGGCGGCCGCCGCGGCGCTGGCGTATTCGAACTCGCCATCGGCGCCGGACGGGAGAACGCCGTCCAGGTCCATCAAGGAGACCAGGCGGTCGTCGAGCTTGGCGATGCCGCGCAGGTAGGTGTTCTCCGGCACCGAAACGATCGCACTGGGCTGTTCCACCTGATCGCCCGGGATGCGCATCACTTCGGAAACGGCGTCGACAATCAGTCCGACCATGCCGGTCGCGCTGCTCACGACGACGATCCGCGTTTCCGCCGTGTACTCGCCCGCATCTACTCCACACCGCTTGCGAAGGTCGATGACCGGCACGACGCGCCCCCGGAGGTTGGTTATCCCTTCGACCCAGAAATCCGAACCGGGAATCGAGGTGATCGTCTGCATCCGGACGATCTCCTGGACGGTCTGGATGTCCAGCGCGTAGTACTCGTCGGAGAGCCGAAAGATGACGACGTGCTCTTCGGTTGCGGGCTGTCCCACCGCTTCGATCGTGGAATCCATTCTGGCCACAAGTCCCTCCTCGGTCGCGGGCATCCAATGTGCCGGCTCTCCCAAAGCTACGAGCGAGCGCCACCGCTCGGGCATCGGGCGAGGCCCCCAAATCCGATATGGGATTCCCCCTATGGCGCGCGGCGACATGCAGGGCAGGCATGGGGCCGACCTAGGGAAACCGCGTATATCGTGCCGATAGTCCAGTTAGAGAGACTTGCCGCGAGGAGTAGTTCGTGGCTTCCGAAAACGCTGTCCTGAGCCAACGAGAGATCGACGCGCTGCTCAATGCCGATGTCGCGGAGATCGATGCTCACTCGGTCGTCGCCATGCCGCCCCCGTCCCGCAAGGATGCCGGCCGGCGGGTGAAGCTCTACGACTTCCGCCACCCGGAGAAGCTCTCCAAGGAGCAGCTCCGCGGCCTCCAGATCATCCAGCAGGGTGTGGCGGGCGCGATGGCGGCCAACTTCTCCGCCAGGCTCCGCGCCCCGGTCGAAGCCCGCCTCAGCGCGCTCGAACGCGGCATCTATGAAGAATACGTCACCCAGATCGGCGCCAACTCGATCGTCATCATCATCGATATGTCGCCCCTCCAGGGGTACGCCGTCACCGCGTTCGGCCTTGATGTCGCCTTCGGCATCATCGATCGTCTCCTCGGCGGCAAGGGCAAGCGGAACGCCCGCGTCCTCAACCGCGACCTCACCGACATCGAGATCGCGCTCATTCGGCACATCGGCATGGACATCGCACGCTCGCTCGTCGAACCGTGGACTCGTGTCGTCGACCTCACCCCGGACGTGTCCGAACTGGCACTCGGACCCCAGGTGATGCACGCGATCCCGCCTTCGGAGTTCGTGATCACCGCCTGGTACGAAGTCCGCTTCGCCGAACAAACCGGCGGCATATCGCTCTGCTTCCCGCTGACGATCCTCGAGCAAATCCTGCCCAAGCTCACCGGCCAGAGCATCTTCGACAACCGTCCCAACCGGGGGATGACGGAAGACGCCAAAGTCCAGGACGACCAGCTCCTGCCGGTCTCGGTGCTCGCCCGGACCATGCTGGGCTCGGCACGCGTCGACGCCGTCGACCTTGCCCGGCTCTCCCCCGGCGATGTCATCGTCCTCGACAGCCTTGCGGCGGACCCGCTGCGGGTCCTCGTGGGCAACTGCGAAAAGTTTGCCGGGTTTCCCGGCACCAGGGGCCGAAAGTTGGCGCTACAGGTTTCGGGACGGGTTGACGATGATGGTTGGGTGAAGACCTTTGAGGATGCAGAGGATGAGTAACACGGTCCCGATTCGCGCCGTACTCATGTCTTCCGAAATCATGAACGGGGGCGCGGGCTTCCACCGGCTGGTGTTCAAGGTCGATGGGGGCCGCGCGGGCATGTCCAGCGTCACCGTCATGATCTCGCAGGACGCGCATCGGAAGCTGGTTCAGCAGATGAGCCGCGCCCGCTTCCAGGTGGTGGAAAAGACCACGCTCCTGAAGACGTGGGCGCGCTGGGAGATCGCGATGCGGTTCAACGATTCCGGCGTCTTGCCCGCCACGGTCACCATCACGGCGCGGGATATCGACGACTTCGGGGCCTACGCCTCCGCGCTCGGCCGTACTCTGCAGGTCGGGTAGCCGGCCTGCCATCCATTCGCAAGCAGCGCGCCGCTCCGCCGGCGGGGGGGAACCATGCTCGCAAAGATCACCGTCGCCGAAGGCGCGCAGGCCGCCGCCCAGGCGCCCGACCGTGCCCGTGTGGAGCTGATTGGCCCCTTCGTCGAGGCCGCCGCCCGAGTCATCCAGCAAGAGTGCGGCGAACCGGTGAGCCGCGGTCAGTTGCACCGCGTCCGCTCGCCCCAGACGAACAACGAGGTGAGCGCCCTCATCGCGATTACCGGTGGCGTCGCGGGCCTCGTTATCTACTCGATGACCGAAGAAGCCGCGCTTGGTTTCGCTTCGAAAATGATTGGCGAACCGCTGGCCGAGCTCGACGCGCTCGGGCAAAGTGCCATCGCCGAATTGGCGAACATGATCACCGGCCAGGCCGGCATCGCCCTCGAAAGAAGCGGCTTCCCCAGCGATATGTCGCCGCCGGTCTTGCTCCTCGGAAAGGGCAGCTCGATCGCCACGCTCAACCTCACGCGGCTGCTCGTGCCGCTCGTCGTGAGCTTCGGCGAATTCACCATCGACATCGCCGTCAAAGAAGTCTAGGCACGGCCGCTGTGCTGTACCGAACCCGGCCTCGGCGGTAGCATGACCTCAATGACCGCTCGCCAGCCCCGCCGTACGCGCCGCCGTGTCGCTCCCGCCAGCTCGCTCCCCCGTCCCGTCTCCGGGATGGATGATGCGGCGCTCGAGTCGCGCAGTCAGGCCGTGCGCCGTTCGTCGGCGCTTCACCATCGCGAGCACCACGTAACCAAGGACTATAGCCACATCCACAAGGACCTGATCACGATCGCCGTCGTCGGTACGGTCGTCCTCGGCTTCATTGTCGGCATGTCGTTTGTCGTCTGACGTTCAGCGCAGGCTCTGGTAGGCGAAGTAACACGCCACTCCCGCTGCAACCAACCCGTAGAGCGCGACCCCGAGCGGAACGAAGAACAGCGGCTGCATCACCCACGCGATCCCGATGCCCATCATCGCGAAGGCCACCATGTAGGGTCCGCGCTTCCGTCGCGTGACCACTTCCAGGAGCCGGGTGAAAGCCCATCCGAGTCCGGCGCCCACGAAGATCGACAGGAAGCCGAAGCTGAACGGCAGCAATACCAGTCCCCAGATAACACCCATCACGACGCCGCCGACAATCGAGGCCGCGGCCGCCTTCGCCGCGTTGCCCGCGGAGAGCGTGTAGATCGGGTTCTTGCCGATGCGCGCGCAATCCTTGCACCGCGCCCCAACCGGCGTCTGCACCAGGCACCTCGGGCAGATCGGCGTTTCGCAGCGGCTGCAGCGAAGGGCGGTCTGCACCTCCGGGTGCCGCGGGGGGGTCCCGGGTGGCGGCCCCGGCTCGAGGCCGTTTCTGGCGTCGCCGTCCCCCCCCCGCCTGCCGGCGTTCCCAAGGACCGCGAAGGCCGCCTCGACAATCTGGCGGCGCTCGCGGATCGCCGGATCCGGGTCGTCGCCGTACTTCCGCATCAGGCCCTTGTACGCGGCTTCGATCACCTCAGGGCTGGCGGAGGGCGAGACCTCGAGGACCTCGTAGTAATCGGTGGAGATGTTGGGCGCGCTCATTTGGCCTTTACGATACTAGACCGTCACGGGTAAAGGGGCAGAGATACCAGCCGCGTGGCTATTCGGTTGCTGGCGCCATATCCACGAGGGCGAACATGATGTTGCCCTCCGCCGCGACCTTTCCGTCCACGGTCGCTTTGACGTGGCCTTTGCCGACCGGCCCGCGAAGCTTCTCGAGCGTGAACTCCATGCGCAACTGGTCCCCGGGCAGCACCGGCTTCCGGAACCGCATGTCTTCGATCCCGCCGAACATCGGCGTCTTGCCGCCCGCTTCCGCGCCCTTCAGCAGGGTTACCGCCGCGACCTGGGCCATCGCTTCCACGATGAGGACGCCCGGCATCACCTTGTTGCCGGGG
The DNA here is from genome assembly GCA_937864275.1 of uncultured Dehalococcoidia bacterium. GTDB lineage: Bacteria > Chloroflexota > Dehalococcoidia > Tepidiformales > Tepidiformaceae > Amarobacter. The sequence continues at coordinate 531 of CALMIW010000628.1, read as the reverse complement.
AAGTGCCCTTCGAAGAACCATTCGTTGGCGGTGACGTTCTTGATGCCCACGCCGCGTTTGCCTTCCTCGACTTCAAGCATGCGGTCCACGAGGAGGAATGGGTAGCGGTGCGGGATGATCTGCTCGATCTGGTCTGCTTCCAGCATCAGAGGTCTCTCTTTCCGGTGTAAGCGCAGTGTTCGTCGATGAAGCGGAGGAACGACTGTACGTGCTCGTCCGGGAAGTCGATGTCGCCGATCTCCCGGTCGTCGGGATTGCCAAGTCCGTGGTAGTCACTCCCGCCCGACCGTGCGAGGCCGTACGCCGCGGCCAATTCCTCGTGGTAGCGCACTGCTTCCGGCGGGTAGTTCTTGTAATAGGTCTCGATGCCGTCGGCGCCCCAACTTGCCAGCCGCTCGACCGGCACCCCGTAGTCGTCGCCCATGAAAATGGGATGGGCGATGAAAATGACGCCGCCATACCTGTGAATCAGGTTGATGGAATCCGCCGGGTCGAGGCGCTCGCGGTTCACGTCCGCTGGCTTTCCGTTCC